>JBMCIH010000323.1:0-3635 GCA_048617055.1 Marinobacter sp.
GGCGTCCCCAGGGGCTGATACCCATGCGGCGGCGCCAGATCAAACTGACGTCAGCGGAGGCCGGCCATGCTTGAGGTTCAGAAACTGTCCATGCGCTTTGGCGGTCTGCTGGCCGTGGATCAGGTGTCGCTGGACGTGCAGCAGCACGAAATCGTCTCCATCATCGGCCCCAACGGCGCCGGTAAAACCACCGTCTTCAACTGCATGAGCGGTTTCTACCGCCCCACCGGCGGCCGGATCCTGCTGGATGGGGCAGAAATCCAGGGCAAGCCGGACTACCGGATTTCCCGGCTTGGACTCGTCCGCACCTTCCAGCATGTACGCCTGTTCAACCGCATGACGGTGGCGGAAAACCTGATGGTGGCACAACACCGCCACCTCAACACCAACCTGCTGGCCGGGCTGGTGGCCACGCCCAATTACCGGGCAAGGGAACAGAAGGCCCGGGACCGGGCCGCCTACTGGCTGGAACGGGTCGGCCTGCTGGAGCTGGCCAACCGGGAAGCCGGCAATCTGGCCTACGGTCAGCAGCGACGCCTGGAAATCGCCCGCTGCATGGTCACCGAACCACGGCTGCTGATGCTGGACGAGCCCGCCGCGGGCCTCAACCCGGCGGAAACCCGGGACCTGAACCAGCTTATTGTCAGCCTGAAGGAAGACTACAACGTCTCCGTGCTACTGATCGAACACGATATGAGCCTGGTGATGGACATTTCCGACCGTATCACCGTACTCAGCCAGGGGCGCCCCCTGGCGGCGGGCACCCCGGACGAGGTCCGCAACAACGACAACGTCATCAAAGCCTACCTGGGGGAAGCCTGAGTCATGCTGTTACTGGAAGACGTACATACCCACTACGGCAAGATCGAGGCGCTCCACGGCGTGTCCGTGGAGGTCAACCGGGGCGAGATCGTGGCCCTGATCGGCGCCAACGGGGCCGGCAAGACCACACTGCTGATGACCGTCTGCGGCAACCCCCAGGCCAGCGCTGGCCGGATCCTGCTGGAAGACCGGGACATCACGCGGCTGCCCACCTCCGAGATCATGCGTTCGGGCATTGCCATCGTACCGGAAGGACGACGGGTGTTCCCGGGGCTGACGGTGGAGGAGAACCTCCACATGGGGGGCTTCTTCAATAGCCGTGAGGAGAATGATCGCAACATCCGCCACGTATACGAGCTTTTTCCCCGGCTCAGGGAGCGGGAACACCAGCGGGCCGGCACCATGTCCGGTGGTGAGCAGCAGATGCTGGCCATCGGCCGGGCCCTGATGAGCAAGCCACGCATGATGATCCTGGACGAGCCTTCCCTGGGCCTGGCGCCACTGGTGATCAAGCAGATCTTCGAGATCATCGGCCAGTTGCGTGAAGAGGGTATTACTGTTTTTCTGGTGGAACAGAACGCCCATCAGGCGCTGCAGCTGGCGGACCGGGGCTATGTGCTGGAGACCGGTCGCATCCGGCTGCAGGATACCGGAAGCAACCTGCTGGCGAATCCCGACGTTCAGGCGGCCTACCTGGGTGGGTAGTTCTGTCCAAAAGAGAGGTTTCTCACGATATATCAACGAACAAGCTTGGCGTTTATGCTGGCTTGGCTATACTTGTCTGGAACGGTCAGGCCACTGATCACTCGTCAGGGTCACACCGTAGGACCGGAAGCCCAGGGGCTCCCGGTCCTCATCGCGACATAAAGAAAGATAATCAAGGAGCAGAAACATGAAAAAACTGATCGCAGGAGCCATTTTTCTCGGCGCATCCAGCATGGCTTTCGCCCAGCCGGGTTGTGGTGTTGGCGCCATGATCTGGAAGGAGCAGTCGGGCATTGCCCCCCACGTGCTGGCGGCCACCACCAATGGTATTTTCGGTAACCAGACCTTCGGCATGACAACCGGCACCCTGGGTTGTGAGACCAACCAATCCGTTCAGTCCATGGCCATGTACATGGACAGCAATATCGACAAGGTGGCCCGCGACATGTCCCGTGGTTCTGGCGAGAATCTGGACACCCTGGCGGTACTGCTGGGTGTTGATGAAGCGGACCGCTCCGAATTCAATCGCCTCCTGAAGGATAATTTCGCTAGCGTCTTTCCGTCCTCCGACACAACCTCCGACCAGGCTGTCGATGCCATCGTTGCCCTGATGGAGGAAAACGAGCGCCTGAGCAAGTACATAGCCTGATCCACCGTCATCCATGGCAGCCCGTCCCGGTGGCGGGCTGTCTCCGGGGCCACCCGGCCACCCCCGTTGTTCATTCACAAGACTGCTCACTTCATGCCAACCCGGATTTTGTCATGCCTGATCAGCGGGCTACTGCTATGCAGCAGTGCCGCCGCCCGTGACGTCAAACCTGAAACCATCTCCCGCCTGGCCGCGACCGACGCCTGGCTCACGCTGGGCCATTACCACCCGGACACCCTGGGTTCCGGCCATACCAGTCAGGCGGATGACGACAGTTTTTTCCTTAGCAAGCGGGGCAAGAACGACCCGGAGGCCGAACTGCGGGCGACCATAGCCGCTATTACCGAGCCGGCCTCGGGCGATGACAATGACCATGCCCGCTGCGAATTTCCGGCCAGGGATGCATGGATCCGCTCGCGTCTGTCGCTGCCGGCCCCCCGGGTGGAGTGCCGCGAGTTCGAGCGGTGGAAGGCGGAACTGAACACCGAGGCGGTCACCCTGGTCTTTGCGGCCTCTTATCTGAACAGCCCCTCTTCCATGTTCGGACACACCTTCCTGCGCCTGGACCCACCCGAGGAAGACGGCGAGACGAACCTGCTGCTGGCCAACACCATTTCCTACGCGGCGGACGCCGCCGCCCATGAAAACGAGCTGACCTTTGCCCTCAAAGGCCTGCTGGGGGGCTATCCGGGCATCACTTCCGTCCGCCCCTATTACGAGATGATCAAGGTCTACTCCGACATTGAAAACCGGGACCTGTGGGAATACCAGCTCAACCTGACCCCTGCCGAAGTGGACCAGATGCTCGCCCACACCTGGGAGGTCCAGGACCGTAACTTTGATTACTTCTTTTTCGATGAAAACTGTGCCTACCGGCTGCTGGCGCTGATCGACGTGGCCCGCCCCGGGACCGACCTGCTGGATGAAGTCAGCACCCACGCCATACCCTCTGACACCATACGCTGGGTGATCGAGCGTAACCTGGTGGCCGAGGTAACCTACCGTCCCTCCGCGACCACCCGGGTCAACCACGCCCTTGCCACCCTGGCGGCGGATGAGCGCCGGCTGGCGGCCGCCATTGCCAACGGTTATGTTGCCGTGGACAACCGCGAGGTGCAGGCCCTGGCCCCTTCGGCGCAGGCCCGGGTATTGGACGCCACCTACGATTATGTCAGGCATCAGGCCCAGGCCGAGGGCTGGCCCCGGGAATTCGCTGCGCCCCTGTCCCATGAACTGCTCATGGCCCGCAGTGCACTGGACGACCCGACCCCCATCGAACCCCCGCCCCAACCTGGCGTACGTGACGATGAGGGCCATGACACCATGCGCGCGGGCGCAGCTACCGGCTATACCGGCCAACGCCATTACAGCGAACTGTCCCTGCGCCCGGCCTACCACGACCTGCTCGATCCGCCGGCCGGTTACCGGCGCGGTGCACAACTCCAGTTCCTCCGCCTGG
>JBMCIH010000324.1:0-3628 GCA_048617055.1 Marinobacter sp.
CCGGGTCAGCACCGGCGCCTTTGCCGGCTTTTCAAGTGTTACTGCACTCATGACGATGTTTCTCCCTCTGCCCCGGCACGACGTTCCAGAACACGCATTACCGCGCTTCGTGCCCGCACGTTTTCCTCGATTTCCGCCTTGCTGGCCTTCAGGGCCTTGCCCACCAGCCGGAACGGCGGCTCCACTTCCTCCGCCCGTACCGGCAGCCCCCGGGGAAGCCGGGGCCCACGGGCCAGATCCCTCATGAACCGCTTGACGATGCGATCCTCAAGGGAGTGAAAACTGATCACCACCAGGCGCCCACCGGGCTCCAGCAGGTTGACGGCCTGCGCCAGCCCGGACTCCAGGTCTTCCAGCTCCCGGTTGATAAAGATGCGCACCGCCTGGAAGCTCCGGGTCGCCGGATGCTTGTGCTTTTCCTTTTTAGGCACCGCCTGGCGCACCAGTTCCGCAAACTGACGGGTGGTGGCCAGCGGCTCTTCCTGGCGTTGCGCCACCACGGCCCGGGCAATACGGCGGGAGAAACGCTCCTCACCGTAGCGCCAGAGCACATCTGCAATGTCCTGCTCGGCGGCGGAGTTGAGCCATTGCGCGGCGCTCATCCCCCGGGACGGATCCATCCTCATGTCCAGCGGACCGTCGCTCATGAAACTGAAGCCACGGCCCGGATCATCCAGTTGTGGCGAGGAAACCCCCAGATCCAGCAGCACCCCGGACACAGACCCGGGCTCCCAGCCCTGCCCGGCAACCGCATCGGCCATGCCGGCAAATGAGCCGTGATAAACGACGAAGCGGCCGTCCTCGGCCGCCAGCGTTTCGCCAGACCGGACCGCCTCCGGGTCCTTGTCGATGCCAATCAGCCGGCCATCGCCCTCGAGATGTCTTAGAATCAGCCGGCTGTGGCCGCCGCGCCCAAAGGTGCCGTCGACGTAGCGCCCGTCATTCCGCATGACCAGCAGCGAGACGGCCTGATCCAGCAACACGGAGCGATGCAGACCCTGCCCGGCACCGCCCGCTGGTGTCTCCCGGGCGATCATAGCGACAGGGCCTCCATTTCCGCCGGCATTTCGTCGTCATCGTCCGACTCATCCAGCCAGGCGAACCAGCGCTCCTCACTCCAGAGCTCCAGCTTCTTGCCCTGGCCGATCAGCATCAGCTTTTTCTCAAGCCGGGCGTAACTGCGCAGCGTTGGCGGCACCAGTACCCGGCCGGCGGAATCGAGCTCCAGAGGGGTGGCATGCCCGAGAATCAGGCGCTGAAGGCGACGTGCCTTCTTGTTCATGTTGGGAAGCGCCAGAACCTGGGCCCTGACGTTCTCGAAGACCGGCTCCGGGTAAAGCAGCAGGCAGCGCTCTTCATCGGCGTTGGCAGTAAGCACAATCCGGCCGCCGCACTCTTCCTGCAGTTCTTCACGCACGCGGGCAGGTATCGCCAGGCGACCCTTTGCGTCCATGTTGATTGCGTGACTGCCGAGAAAGTTGCTCATCGCTGAAAGCGCAGACCCTGATTATTGTGTTTGTTCCCGGGTGCGACTCCGCCTCACCAATCTCCACCGGGCCCCACACCAAAACCACCAAAAACCACAAAATTCCACTTTTCCCCACTCCTGCACACTATAGGAACCCGCCATAGACAATGCAAGCACCAGGAGAGGCGCAGACATTACAAAACTTTCTTTAATGACAAGGAGTTAGCAGGAAAGGTCAAGAGCGGAGGCAAAGATTGGCAAGAGAAATTCCACCAAATCAAAAGCCTGCGAAAGGTTTTGGAGAAATTGATCGAGGTCTAAGATTATTTCGCTATAAAAAGTTGTGTCGTGAAACTACACGTTTCACAGAATGGCGCAGGCCGCCGACGGCGCCATGGCCGCGGGGAATAAGTGAGCTCGCCGATAAGCCGGGTTCTGTCTTGGACAGTCATTCATCTAGGGCCTGTGTCACCACAGGCCTCAAGCGACCTACCCGAGTCCAGCGCGGGCCACGCCATCGGACTCCTATTTGGTCTTGCTCCAGGTGGGGTTTACCATCGCCGTGGACTGTTGCCAGCCACGCGGTGCGCTCTTACCGCACCATTTCACCCTTGCCGGCGCCGAAGCGCTTAGGCGGTATACTTTCTGTTGCACTTTCCGTCGGCTTGCGCCGCCCAGGCGTTACCTGGCACCTTGCCCTGCGGAGCCCGGACTTTCCTCCCCCGGCGGTACCGGCGGCGACTGTCTGGCGAGCTCAGGCGAGACCATACTCTCGCCCGCGGACACGCGCAAGGACTTTTCCGGTCTGCCGGACATTACCCATCCTTCAATTCGAGCGCGCGCTGATAAAGCTCGTTGCGGGGACGTCCGGTGAGCTCCGCAGCAACCTTCACCGCCTTTTTCAGGGGCAGGTCCGGCAGCAGCAGCGCCAGAACCCTGTCGGCATCCACCGGCGCCCCTTCCGCTTTTGCTGCATCGGCGCCGGCCACCATCACCACATACTCCCCCTTGCCAGCATTGGGGTCTTTCTCCAGTGCCGCCTGCACCGCCGAAACCGTCCCGGTGTAGTAGGTCTCGAAGGTCTTGGTCAGCTCCCGCGCCAGCACCGCTTCGCGCTGCTCGCCCAGCGTCTGGCCGATGTCCCGCATAAGCTCCCGGACCCGCCGGGGCGACTCATAGAACACCAGAGTTGAGGTCTCACCCGCCAGCGCCTGCAGCGCCTTGCCCCGCGCCGCGGCTTTTGCCGGCAGAAAACCGGCAAACAGGAAGCGGTCGGTAGGCAGACCGGCCGCGCTCAGGGCCGCCACCATGGCACAGGCTCCGGGCACCGGCGTGACCCGGATGCCCCGCAGCCGGGCGGCCCGCACCAGCACATAACCCGGATCGGAGATCAGTGGCGTTCCGGCATCCGAGACCAGTGCCACAGACTGCCCCTGGGCTATGCGATCCAACAGGCTGGCCGAACGCTCACGCTCGTTGTGATCATGGAGCGCCCAGAGCGGCTTGTTCAGGCCCAGGTGCTGCAGCAGCCGACCGCTGTGGCGGGTATCCTCCGCCGCCACCAGATCTACCTGGGCCAGCACCTGCTCGGCACGACGGGAGAGATCATCAAGATTGCCAATGGGCGTGGCAACAATAAAGAGTGTTCCGGCAGCGAAGGCCGGTGTGCTTTCCGAATGCAAGCAAAAATCCCCGATGCGAACCTGTGAAATGACCGTCAAGCTGGTAAACTTGCAGGCCCTGACGCACTTACCAGTGAGATACTATGCCGGCCCGGCGCCGGCACCTCAAGGAGCCCTGCCTGATATGAGTTGTCGCCTGCTGAATCTGCGCCACCTTGCCCTGGCCTCTACCCTGGCAGCTCTGCTGGCTACCGGGTGCGCCCCGATACAGGTGCAGGAAGACGAGATACAGACCGCGAGTGACGCTTTGAGCGCGGCCCGGGAGCTGTCTCCGGGAGCTGAAACCCAGCGTTTCCTGCTACGCACCGCCGCCACCTTTCAGGAACGGGGTGCCCACGACCGGGCCCGCGAGCTGCTGCGGGCCGACGCCCTCGATGAGCCAGAGGACGACCTGAGGGACCAGTACCGCCTGCTGAGCATGGAGAGCGCGACCGCGCTGGACGATCGCCAGTGGGCCGAAGCCATCGCCGGCGACCTT
>JBMCIH010000325.1:0-3628 GCA_048617055.1 Marinobacter sp.
CCTCGTCACCGGCCTCGCCCAGGCCGCGGCCACGCATGCGGGGCGACACGGCGATGGAATAGATCCGCGCCAGACGGGTATTGGCTTTCATCAGCACCAGGCTGTAACCCACCAGCTGGCCCTCGTCCTCCGCCAGGATGACCCGGTCACGGGGCATATCGATAAACCGGCGGAAACTGCGTCGGGAAATCCGGTCATCGGTGAAACTCTGATTCTCGAGCGCCACCAGGGCACCGGTGTCGGCCAGGGTGGCGTTGCGGAAGTTAAGGTTGGCCATGGGCACATACCGCTCGGGACAGGTGGGTGAACCGCGGCCATTATGAGTGACAGGGGCCACCGGGAACAGCGCCGGGCCATGCGTAAAATCACGCACCTGGCGGTAATTGTGGTCCTGCCTTCTTGGCTATACTGTAGCCCCAATCCGGTGACCCTGTGACCGGTATACTTTCCTGCGGCCGGAGGGCCCTCATGTCGCGTCTGTTGCTTGTGGTGGACCATGCCCGGGACTGGGCGCCTTACTATCCCAGTGACGACCTTCTCACTTTTGACCAGTACCTGCAGTTTTCCGCACCGGCCCACAGCCGCGTCAGGGTCATCAATCTGTGCCAGAGCGCCCGCTACCTGAGCCGCGGCTATTACTGTTCGCTGCTGGCGGAGGCCCGTGGCCACCATGTGGTGCCATCGGTGATGACCCTGAACGATCTGGGCCGCAAGGGGCTGTTCTCGCTGCAGCTGGAGGAACTGGACCCGTCGGTGATCCAGTGGCTCGAGCAGGCGGCGGCCGAGGCCAGGCCGGACAGCAAGGGTGCGCGCAGCGTGCGGGTGCGCACCTTTTTCGGTCAGGCCGAGGCCCCCGAGCTCAAGCCGGCGGCCCGGGCCCTGTTCGAGCGCTTCCCGTGCCCGATCCTGGAGGTGCAGTTCCGTCACCGCAAGGGCCGGGGCTGGCAGATCGAGACCATGAAGCCCGGCTCTCCCGCGGACCTGAGCGAGAGCCAGCAGGACGCCTTCGCCTCGGCACTGGACCGGTTCTCCAGCATTGTCTGGCGCAAGCCCCGCACCCGCCGACGGTACCGGTTCGACCTGGCCATGCTGGTCAATCCGGAAGAGCAGCTGCCGCCCAGTGACGAGGTCGCCCTGACCCGGTTCGAAAAGGCCGGACGCAAGCTGGGCATCAATGTGGAGCGTATCGGGCGCCGTGACTACATGCGGCTGCCGGAATACGACGGCCTGTTTATCCGGGAAACCACTGCCATCGATCACCACACCTACCGCTTCGCCCGCAAGGCGGAGTCGGAAGGCCTGGTGGTGATCGATGACCCGGTGTCCATCCTGCGATGCACCAACAAGGTATTCCTGGCGGACCTGCTGAAAACCAACAAGGTGCCCACGCCACGCACCCTGATCCTGTCGAAGGACCAGAGGGACGCCGCCGCCCAGGTGATCGAACAGCTGGGTCTGCCGGTGGTGGTCAAGATCCCTGACGGCGCCTTTTCAAAGGGAGTGCTCAAGGCCCGGGATGAGGCGGAGCTGAAAGAGGCCCTGAAGACCCTGTTCCGACAGTCGGCGCTGGTGCTGGCCCAGGAGTACCTGTACACCGACTACGACTGGCGCATCGGCGTTCTCGGCGGGCGTGCCATCTATGCCTGCAAATACTTTATGGTCAAGGGGCACTGGCAGATCTACCAGCACGGCGACGCCAAGCAGGTGGACAGCGGCGACTTCGACACCCTGCCCACCTACGAGGTGCCCCGCAACGTGGTACAGGCCGCCCTCAACGCCACCCGGCTGATCGGCAACGGTCTGTATGGCGTGGATATCAAGCAGTCCGGCAACCGGGTCGCCGTGATCGAGGTCAACGACAACCCCAGCATCGACTCCGACGTTGAGGACCGGTTCCTGGGCGGGGAGCTATACACCCTGATCATGCAGGAGTTTCTCTCCCGCATGGAGGCCAAGCGGCGGTAAGGCTTCAGCGGCGTGGCACTCAGGCCGGCTGCCAGACACGGAAACTGGCAAGCCAGGTCGGTGTTCCCAGCCGCTGCCGGAGGGTTCCGGCATCCAGGTCCGCCGGCGGGGGCTCGTCCAGGAACAGCTCCACATGAACCTGGTTGGCTAGGTAGTGCAGGCGCAGGTGATGGTGGAGGCTGTCCAGTTCCGGCACCCGCTCGTGCAGGTAGCCGTGAATGTCCTGCCGTGAGGGCAGCCCGGACGCGGTATGACTGCCCCGGTGGTCGTTCTCGGCATCAATGTGAAAGGTGATGTCGCGGATATCCGGCAGGGTTTCGCGCATGCGCCGGATTGCCTGCATACCCACCTGATGGCCTTCGGAAACGCTTATGTCCGGCTTTACCAGCAGGTGGACATCCACCAGGATATCGCTGCCCATACGACGGCTGCGCAGGTCGTGTACATTGCGCACCCCTTCGGTTTCCTCCGCCACCCGGCGCAGATGTTCCGTCTCGCTGGCGGACAGGCCGGTGTCCACCAGTTCCCGCACGCTGCTCCAGGCCAGCTGCCAGCCGACGTGGGCAATGATCACCGCAATAATCACGGCGGCCACCGCGTCCAGCCATGGCAGGCCGGCCATGGCGCCCATCGCCCCCACCAGCACCACCACCGAGGAGAAGGCATCGGTGCGGCTGTGCCAGGCATTGGCCACGATCAGGTCGGAACGGATCTTCCTGCCCACGTGCCGGGTGTAATGGAAAATCCATTCCTTGCCCAGAATGGACAGCAGGGCAGTCACCAGCACCGGCCACCCGGGAACCTTCAGCTCGTCCGTGGTCAGTGCACGCCACAGGTTGTCCCAGGCAAGGGCACTGCCAATAGCGATCAGGAAACTGCCCAGGATCATGGTGCCCATGGTTTCGAAGCGCTGGTGACCATAGGGGTGACCCGAATCCGGTCCCCGCCTGCCGAACTTCATGATGGTCAGAACGACGAGGTCAGAGGCCACATCAGTGAACGAATGTATGCCATCCACAAACAGGGCCTGGGAATGGAACAGCCACCCCGCGATACACTTCAGCAAACCGAGAACGGCATCCAGTATCATACCAATTATGGTGACGCGGGAAGCGGCGCGAAACTCCTGGTCCAGTCGCTGCTGCTGGGTGGCTGGCATGTCAAATCCTGTTAAATAGCTGTGATTGTGTGGACTCTGTCACAGAAACGTGGCGGTTTTATGCACAAGACCTGTTTGCGACCGCTGCCTGAGTAAAACCTAGTTTAACGCCGGGATTGCTGCTTTGGCCAATATAAAATCATGAAAATAAAAGAAAAAATAACTGATCAAAAATTGATCAATCTGTAGGGGGCGGCTTGACGCAAGGGATCTGATCGCTTGAGAGGGGATTTTCAACAGGGTTATCCACAGAATTCGTGGAAAAGGTCACAAGACCTTAACCAGACAGTCATTTAGACGTCACTGGTCTGCAACAGAAGCCACTGTGGAAAACTTCCGTTATACTCGCAGCCCGGTTCAAGCGCGCGAAATATTACCAGAAAATTTCAGGACGTCACGTACTTTTGCCGGTCTGACAACCGGCCTCCCCCGATGGGTGACGTCAATCAGGGAGTCTTATGTATACGCTGCTTCGCAGGATCCTGTTCACCATGCCTCCTGAAA
>JBMCIH010000326.1:0-3623 GCA_048617055.1 Marinobacter sp.
GCCTGGTTGGCGTTGTTGGCGTGCAGGGTGGCCAGACACAGGTGGCCGGTTTCGGCGAACTGCACCGCATACTGCATGGTCTCGCGGGTCCGGATCTCGCCGATCAGGATGACATCCGGCGCCTGTCGCAGGGTGTTCTTCAGGGCCGTCTCGAAGCTGTCGGTATCAATGCCCACTTCCCGCTGGGTGACGATGCAGCCCTGGTGCTGATGTACGAATTCGATGGGGTCCTCGATGGAAATGATATGCCCGCGGCTGTTGCGGTTCCGGTGCCCGAGCATGGCCGCCAGCGAGGTGGACTTACCGGTACCGGTGGCGCCCACAAAGATGATCAGGCCACGCTTGGTCATGGCCAGGTCCTTGACGATGTCCGGCAGGCCCAGATCGTCCACCTGGGGTATCCTGGTCTCGATCCGCCGCAGCACCATACCGCACAGGTTGCGCTGGAAGAAGGCGCTGACCCGGAAACGCCCGATGCCCCGCGCGCTGATGGCAAAGTTGCATTCGTGGCTTTCCTCGAACTCCGCCTGCTGCTTGGAGTTCATGGCACCATAAACCAACTCGCGGGTCTGTTCCGGGGTCAGGGCGTTCTTGGTGATCGGCAGCACCTTGCCATTGACCTTCATGCTCGGAGGCACGCCCGCGGTAATGAACAGGTCCGAACCGCCCTTTTCCACCATCAGTCGCAGCAGTTTTTCGAATTCCATGGGAGCACTTCCAGCTTTCGTTCAGCGTTGTCGGGATCAGAAATTGTCGGGAATCTTGGCCTTGGACCGGGCCGCCTCTCGGCTGATCAGGCCCTTCTGCAGCAGCCGCTGCAGGCACTGGTCCAGGGTCTGCATGCCCAGCGAGCCGCCGGTCTGGATGGCGGAATACATCTGGGCCACCTTATCTTCGCGGATCAGGTTACGAATTGCTGCGGTACCGATCATGATTTCGTGAGCGGCGATCCGGCCACCACCCATTTTTTTCATCAGGGTCTGGGAAATAACCGCCTGCAGGGATTCCGAGAGCATGGAGCGGACCATGGACTTCTCTTCCGCCGGAAACACATCCACCACCCGGTCGATGGTCTTGGCGGCGGAGGTGGTGTGCAGGGTACCGAACACCAGGTGGCCGGTTTCTGCGGCGGTCAGTGCCAGACGGATGGTTTCCAGGTCCCGCAGCTCGCCCACCAGGATAATGTCCGGGTCTTCCCGCAGCGCTGAGCGCAGAGCCTCGTTGAAGCCGAGGGTGTCCTTGTGGACTTCCCGCTGGTTCACCAGACATTTCTTGGACTCGTGCACGAATTCGATCGGGTCCTCGATGGTCAGTACGTGCTCGTAGCGGCTGTCATTGATGTAGTCGATCATCGCCGCCAGGGTGGTGGACTTACCTGAGCCGGTGGGCCCGGTGACCAGCACCAGCCCCCGGGGAACCGAGGCGATGTCCTTGAAAACCTGGCCCATGCCCAGATCTTCCATGGTAAGAACCTTCGAGGGGATGGTCCGGAAAACCGCGCCGGAGCCTCGGTTCTGGTTGAAGGCATTGACCCGGAAACGGGCTACGCCTGGCACCTCGAAGGAAAAGTCGGTTTCCAGGAACTCCTCGTAGTCCTTCCGCTGCTTGTCGTTCATGATGTCATAAATCAGTCCGTGGACCTCTTTATGCTCCATGGGCGGAAGGTTGATCCGGCGCACGTCACCATCGACCCGAATCATGGGCGGCAACCCGGCAGACAGGTGCAAGTCAGACGCGCCCTGCTTGGCCGAGAAGGCCAGAAGTTCAGTAATATCCATAGGGTTCCTCGGAAGGCGGTTCTTTTATGCGCTGGCCCGCTTGGTTTTTTCCAACCCCGGGGTTAACGTGAATCCCCTGTATCAGCACAGCCAGTGGCGGCCAGAAAATTACCATGAGCAGCATAACAGACAACATCCGGAGCGTAACCCGACGCATACAAAAAGCAACATTGGCGGCCGGCCGGGCTGACGGAAGTGTGCGCCTGCTCGCAGTCAGCAAGACCCGGCCGGCGGATGACCTGCGCCAGGCGGCGGCTGCCGGGCAACAGGCATTCGGGGAAAACTACCTGCAGGAGGCACTGGAGAAGATCGAGGCCCTGCAGGACCTGCCCCAGCTGGAATGGCATTTTATCGGCCCCATCCAGTCCAACAAGACCCGGGCGCTCGCCGAACACTTCCAGTGGGTGCACAGCGTGGACCGCCTCAAGGTGGCCCGCCGCCTGAGCGAGCAGCGTCCGGCCTCCCTGCCGCCGCTCAATATCTGCCTGCAGGTGAACATCGACAATGAGGCCAGCAAATCCGGGTGCGCACCAGAACACGTGCCGGAGCTGGCGGCAGCGGTCAGCGCCCTGCCCGGCCTGAGCCTGCGGGGGCTGATGACCATACCCGACCCGCACCAGCCCGAGCAGGAGCTGCGCAACAGCTTCCGTCAGCTCGCCGAAGCCCTGGGCGGGCTGCGTCGCAATCCGCAGGTGGAGGGCCCGCTGGACACGCTGTCCATGGGCATGTCCGGCGACCTGGAGCTGGCCATTGCCGAAGGGGCCACCCTGGTGCGCGTGGGTACCGCCCTGTTTGGCCCCCGGGACTATCACCGGCAGACCGGGCCGGTCGCCGGGTGACCGCAGCGCCGGAGGTAAGTGCGGGATTTAGCTGTTATCATTTGCGATCAAATTATCCTGATGCGGAGTGAACCGTGAGTACTTCACCGACGATTGGCTTCATCGGCGCCGGTAACATGGCCAGCGCCATTATTGGCGGTATGCTCGACAGCGGCTTCGTCGCCGGCAGCATCTGGGCCAGTGCCCCCGACGATGAGCACCTGCAGACCATCCGCCGCAAGTTCGGGGTCAGTGTGACCACGGATAACCGCTACTGCGCCCAGCAGGCAGACGTGGTGATTCTGGCGGTCAAACCCCAGATCATGGCCGAGGTCTGCCGGGACATCGCCCCGGTGGTCCAGAATACCCGGCCGCTGATGGTTTCCATTGCCGCGGGCCTGACTGCGGCCACACTGGATGAATGGCTCGGCGGCGGCCTGCCCCTGGTGCGGGTGATGCCCAACACTCCCTCGCTGGTGGGCCGGGGGGCGGCCGGCCTGTACGCCAACCAGGATGTCAGCGATGACCAGAAGCGGACGGTCGAATCCATCTTCAACAGTATCGGCAAGGCCCTGTGGCTGGACGACGAGAACCAGCTGCATGCGGTGACGGCGCTGTCCGGCAGTGGCCCCGCCTACTTTTTCCTGATGCTCGAAGCCCTGGAGGCGGCCGCCGGCGAAGCCGGCATCGAGGCGGCCACCGCCCGGGAACTGGCGATACAGACCATGGCCGGGGCCGCCGAGATGGCCGCCCGCAGCGAACACGATCCGGCCCAGCTCAAGCGCAATGTGATGTCGCCGGGCGGCACCACCGAGCGGGCCATACAGACGTTTGAGGACGGCGGCCTGCGCCCGCTGGTGGCGAAGGCCTACCAGGCCGCCCTGACCCGGTCGCGGGAAATGGCCCGTGAACTGGCCGACACCAACCGCTGACCCACTCCATTAACCCATTGCCCTGAAGGGAGACAACGCCCCCATGCTGGCCGACATATTCATCACCGTGCTGCAGTTTGCGGCCATGTTCTATC
>JBMCIH010000327.1:0-3620 GCA_048617055.1 Marinobacter sp.
AACCCGGTAAAGGGTTCTGCCTGTGCTCAATACAGGCGTTCGAACTTGCGTTGTTCCCGCTGCAGCTTCTTGAGATGACGCTTGACGGCAGCGGCAGCCTTGCGCTTGCGGACGGCAGTCGGCTTCTCATAGTGCTCACGACGACGCACCTCTGAGAGCACGCCTGCTTTCTCGCAGGAGCGCTTGAAACGACGCAGCGCTACATCAAACGGTTCATTCTCTTTCACTTTAACAGCTGGCATTAACAATCACCTACCTTGAATTCGGATTGAAATATTGGACAAATTTCGGCCAGTCCCATTTAAGGGCGGGAATGATAGCGCCTGTCACCACCCATCGTCAATTGCCTGGTGAAACTATCAGCAGTGTTTCTGTTAGAATGCCACCAGTTTCCACCAAGACCGACCCGAGGTACCACCCCCATGCTGATACTGGGCATTGAAACCTCCTGCGATGAAACCGGCGTTGCCTTGTATGACAGTGAGCGCGGGCTGTTGGCCGATGCCCTGTTCAGCCAGACCGACATGCATGCCGACTACGGCGGTGTGGTGCCGGAGCTGGCCTCCCGCGACCATGTGCGCAAGCTGCTGCCGCTGTGTGACGAGGTGCTGAACAGGGCGGGCCTGCAACGGCGGGACATTTCCGGCATTGCGTATACCGCCGGCCCCGGGCTGGTGGGTGCGCTGATGGTGGGCGGCTCGGTGGCCCATGCCCTGGGTCTGGCCCTGGACGTGCCGGTACTGGGGGTGCACCACATGGAGGGCCACCTGCTGGCGCCCATGCTGGAGGAGAACCCGCCGGCGTTTCCATTTGTGGCACTGCTGGTCTCCGGCGGCCACAGTCAACTGGTGAAGGTGGCGGGCATTGGTGAGTATCAGCTGCTTGGCGAATCCGTGGACGACGCCGCCGGTGAGGCATTCGACAAGACCGCCAAGATGCTGGGGCTCGACTATCCGGGCGGTCCCCGGGTGGCGGCGCTGGCCGAGCGCGGCCGTGAGGGTGTGTACCGCTTCCCCCGGCCCATGACAGACCGCCCCGGGCTGGCGTTCAGTTTCAGCGGCCTGAAAACCTTTACCCTGAATACCGTGACCGAAGAGCAGCAGGCCGGCAACTGGACGGACCAGACCCGGGCGGACATCGCCCTTGCGTTCGAGAGCGCGGTAGTGGATACCCTGGTGATCAAGTGCCGGCGGGCGCTGGAGGCGGCGGCCTGTGACCGGCTGGTGATGGCCGGCGGTGTCAGTGCCAACCGTCGCCTGCGGCTCGCCCTGGAGTCCATGGCTCAGCAGCAGGGGGCCTCGGTGTACTATGCCCGCCCCGAGTTCTGCACCGACAATGGTGCCATGATCGCTTACGCCGGCTGTCAGCGCCTGCTGGCCGGCCAGCGGGATGGCGACCGGATCGTGGCCAGGCCACGCTGGCCCATGGATACTTTGCCGGCCGTTACAGAGCAAAGGGTGGAAGGGCTCTGATATACGACAAGCTTGTGTTAAGGGACACTAGAAGCGGCTTTCCCGCCCCTGGGCGAGGCGGATCAGGTTGCTGCGGTGTCGGACCACGATAACAATGGCCAGCAGTCCGAACAGGGGCAGGGTGGCGGGCTCCAGCAGTGCACTGATGACCGGCCCGGAGCCAATGGCGATCACCGAGGCCAGGGCGGAAATCCGCCAGCGCCACAGGATGCCCAGCCACATGAGTGCCAGCAGGGTGGTGGTCAGGGGTGCCAGTACCAGGCCACAGCCCAGGGCCGTCGCAACGCCCTTGCCGCCCTGGAACCGGTACCACACCGGCACCATATGACCGGTAACGGCACACAGGGCCACCATGGCCTGGGCGAACACGGAAAACCCGAAGTACTGGGCCAGCCACACCGGGCCGGCGCCCTTGAGGCCATCCAGCAGCAGGGTGAGCGCCGCCGGCAGTGGCCCGCCGCTGCGGTAGACATTGGTGGCGCCGGGGTTGCGTGAGCCCAGGGCGCGGGGGTCGGTCAGGCCCGACAGCCGGCAGACCGGAATGGCGAACAGCACTGACCCCGCCATATAGGCAAGCGCACAGATGGCGATAAGCAGCAACGGCTGGTGGGAAACATCCATGATCGGGGGCTCGCGGCGCCTTGGGTCTGAAACCACCGACCTTAGCCGGTTGTCGCCGATGGTTCAATCTGTAAACAGCTAATAGCGGAGGCGGAGCGGTTTGTCCGACAGCGTATTGATCGAAGGCCTGGCCGTGGATGCGGTTATTGGCGTCTATGACTGGGAGCGCAAGGTTCAGCAGCAGCTGCGGGTTGACCTGGACATGGCCTGGGACAACCAGGCCGCGGCCGCCTCTGACGATGTGGGCCAGGCACTGGACTACGCCGCCGTAAGTGAGTTTGTGCAGCGGTTCTTCGGGCGCTGCCAGCCCGCGCTGCTGGAAACCGCTGCCGAGCTGCTGGCGGCGGGCCTGATGGACCAGTTCGCCATTGCGGGCCTGGAGCTGACCCTGTGGAAGCCCGGGGCGGTACCGGGTGCCCGCCAGGTGGGAGTGCGTATCCGTCGGGGCGAGCGGGGATGAGCGGACCGGTGCAGGTCTATATCGGCGTGGGTAGCAATGTCGACCGGCGCCGTCATGTCCGCGCCGGACTGGATGCCCTGGCCCGGGAGTTCGGCGAGCTGGAGGTTTCGCCGGTGTACGAAAGTGAGGCGGTGGGATTCGACGGTTCGCCCTTC
This sequence comes from Marinobacter sp., assembly GCA_048617055.1. Taxonomy (GTDB): domain Bacteria; phylum Pseudomonadota; class Gammaproteobacteria; order Pseudomonadales; family Oleiphilaceae; genus Marinobacter. The sequence goes on from JBMCIH010000327.1 coordinate 2,709, forward strand.
CTCAACCTGGTGGTTGGCTTTCGCACCGCCAGGCCGGTGGCAGAACTCCAGCGCTGTCTTAAGGCTATCGAGGCCGCCAACGGCCGCAAGCCCGATGACCGCCGCTACAGCCCCCGCACCCTGGACCTGGACATTCTCACCTACGGCGACCTGGACCAGCCCCGGGACGGTGTCGAAATTCCCCGCCGGGAGATCCTGCACAATGCCTTCGTGCTGCGCCCCCTGGCGGACCTGGCGGGGGAGCGGCGCCACCCGCTGGACGGCCGCAGCTACCGGGAACTGTGGCAGGCCTGTCGCAGTCACCAGAAGCTGTGGCCGGTGGCGTTCCACTGGCCACAGTGAGCCGCCGGCCCGCTATTCGCCCCGGAACAGGCGCATCAGGCCCCGGGTCGAGCTGTCCAGGCCGCCGTCGCTGATACCCCCGCCAAGCTGCTCCAGAATGGGCTTGCCCAGCTGTTTGCCCAGTTCAACCCCCCACTGGTCAAAGGAATTCAGGTTCCAGATCACCCCCTGCACGAAGGTGCGGTGCTCGTAGAGGGCCACCAGTGCCCCCAGGGTTTCCGGCGTGGCGCTGTCAAACACCAGGGTGTTGGATGGCCGGTTGCCGGGGATCACCTTGTGGGGAGCAAGCTGGTCCGCGTCCCGGGGTGACAGGCCCTGGGCCTCCAGCTCCGCCCGGGCCTCGGCCTCGGTCCTGCCCAGCATCAGCGCCTGGCTCTGGGCCAGGCAGTTGGCGAACAGGGTGGCGTGGTGATTGGCCACCGGGTTGTGGCTGGTCAGCGGAATGATGAAGTCCGCCGGCGACAGCACCGTGCCCTGGTGCAACAGCTGGTGGTAGGCGTGCTGGCCGTTGGCGCCGAGCCCGCCCCAGATCACCGGCCCGGTGGCGTAGTCCACCCGCTGACCGTCCCG
>JBMCIH010000328.1:0-3617 GCA_048617055.1 Marinobacter sp.
GCCACTCGATATAGCAGTCCTTGAGCAGGGACACGATGTCGTAGGTAACGGGTCCTTCCACCGCATCCTGGAAATCCACCACACCCGGCACCGGGTTGTCGGAGCGCACCAGCAGGTTGCGGGAATGGTAGTCCCGGTGTACCGGTACCTGCGGCTGGGCGAGGGCGCTTTCACGCAGGTAGGCGAAGGTGGTTTCCAGCATGGCGCGTTCGTCGTTGTCCAGGTTCATCTGCAGCAGGCCGTCGAGCAGCCAGTCCGGAAACAGGTTCATTTCCCGGTCCAGCAGAGCCTCGTCGTAGGGTGGCAGGGGGTAGCTGTCGTCAGCGGGCACCTGCTGGATACGGATCAGCTCCGCCATGGCCTCGCCGTAAAGCTCGTCGGCGGTGATGCCGTTCAGGCGTCCTAGCATCAGCTGGTCGCCGAAGTCTTCCATCAGCAGGAAGCCCTGCTCCAGATCTTCGGCATAAAGCTGGGGTACCGCGATGCCGTGCCGGTGCCAGTGGCGGGCCAGGGCGACGAAGGACTCACAGTTTTCGTGCTCCGGCGGTGCATCCATGGCAATCGCGGTGACCGTGCTGCCCCCGGCCGCTTTGCTGGTGGCCCGGAAATAGCGGCGGAAGCTGGCATCGCCACTCACCGGCGTCAGGTGGGCGCGTTCGAATCCCGGGTGCTGATGGACCCAGGCAGTGAGCTTTTCCAGGCGCGTGTCCATGGTTCTGGTACCCTTTCATGTCAGGTTGAACAGTGCGGGCGGAACGGAGCGACGCCCCGGATGGCCCCCGGCGTTCTTGCAGGCAGAGTATACCGTTGCAGCGGAAGTAACGCCTCCCCTGCCATGGAAGCATCGGACAAGCGCGTTAACAAGCCTTCCCCAGCCGTGTAAACTACAGCACGCTTCGCCAAGCCGATCACCAACAGGACCCGGACCCGGTGCCACGATATCAAACCGCCAGCCTGACTGGCTCCAAGCAGACTGTGGTTGCGATACCGAATTGCCGCGCGCTCGCCCTGCTGGCCGGCTCCGGCTTGCTGGCCTTCGGGGTGCCGTCCGCGGCGGAGGTGCCGGATGCCGCCGACCTGGACTGGCGCCCGAGGGCGGAACTGCCGGCCGAGGTACGCGACCGCCTGCCCCTGTATTGTGACGGCGCTTACCTGCAGCCGGAAACGGTGCAGGAGGGTGGGTCGCCGCGGGAGGGCTCGCCGGTCAATGCCAGTGCCCTGTCCTCCCGTTATGAAATGGACACCCGGCTGGTGATGGAAGGGGACGTGAGGCTGTCCCAGGCAGGCACCGAAATGACCGGTGACCGGGCCGTCTACGACAAGGCCGAAGGGATGGTGGACGTCACCGGCCCCATGACCAGCCGCAGCCCCGGCATGCTGCTCACCGGCGAGCAGGCCGTCTATGATGTCAACTCGGGCTTCTTCGGCATCGACGACGCCACCTTCCTGTTCCATGAGCGGGAAATGCGGGGCCGGGCATCAAGGATCAGCCGGCCGGAAGATGAGGTTGTGCTGATCGAGCAGGGCTACCTGACCACCTGCGCCCCGGACCGTAACGACTGGTCGCTGGTGGCGTCGGACATCCGCCTCGACCGGGCCGAAGGCTTTGGTACCGCCCGGCATGTGCGCCTGCAGGTGAAGGACCTGCCGGTGTTCTACTGGCCCTGGGCCAGCTTTCCCATCGATGACCGCCGCAAGACCGGTTTCCTGTATCCGGCGTTCGGCACCTCCAACGTGGGCCGTGGCATGTATTTTTCGGCGCCCTACTACCTGAACCTGGCGCCCCACTACGATGCCACACTCAATCCCCAGTACATGCACGGACGGGGCTTTTTCAGCGAGGTGGAGGGGCGTTACCTGAGCCGCTGGGGGGAGTCGGTGTTACAGTTGGGTTATATCGACGATGACGATGAGTACCGGGATGAGTTCCCGGGTGAGTCCGGCGAGCGCTGGGGGCTCGACTTCCAGACTGATGCCAGGTTCGGTGGTGGCTGGAGCGGCTATGTGGATTACTCCGCAGTGTCCGACAACGACTATCTCAGCGACCTCAACCAGACCCTGGACATTGACCGGCAGACTCATTTGCTACGCGAGGGGGGCGTCCGGTATCAGGACCAGTGGCAGCTGTTCGAGGCCTATCTGGCCGGCTATCAGACCATTACCGATACCGTGGCAGACCGCAACAGGCCCTATGAGCAACTGCCGGAGATCCTTTACGGCGCCAGCGTTCCCGCGGGCCCGTTCGAGCTGGGGCTGGAGAGCCAGTACACCCGCTTCGACCGGGACAATGCCAGTCTGACCGGGCTGGACCGGGCCGTGGGCCAGCGCATGCGGGCGGTTCCCGAGGTCGCGCTGCCGCTGAGGGCCACCTGGGGTTATGCGCGGCCGTCGGTCAGTCTGAACCAGACCTGGTACGACCTGGATGACTACGAACCCGGCGACGGCTCCTTCGACCGGACGGTGCCCGTGGCGGAGTGGGACAGCGGCATCTACCTGGACCGCCAGACCCGGCTGTTCGGGCGCACCTACAACCAGTCACTGGAGCCGAGGCTGTACCATGCCTGGGCGGACCCGGAGAGTGACCAGGACCATATCCCCAACTTTGACTCCGGGTTCCGCTCGTTCCGTTTCGACAACCTGTTCCAGCCCAACCGTTTCGTCGGTGGCGACCGGGTCGGCGACGCCAACAAGACCACGGTGGCCCTTACCAGCCGTTTCAACAATATGGCCAATGGCGCGGAGACCGCCCGCTTCAGCCTGGGCCAGGTCTATTACCATGATGACAGGGAAGTCACCCTGAACGGCCGCGGCGGCGATACCCGCAGCGAGTCCCCCTATGCCGGCGAGGCGGTGCTCCGGCCCCTGGACACCCTGGATATCCGGGTATCGGGCCTGTGGGATCCCCGTGAGAGCCACACCCAGGAGGGGCGCAGTGTGCTGGCCTATCATTCGCCGGACTACCGCTACCTGATCAGCGCGGGGCACAGCTACTCCCGGGGAACCAACCCGGACAACCGGTTTGAACAGGCGGATCTTGGCGCGATTTTTCCGGTCACAGACAACATCAGCCTGATCGGTCGCTGGGTCTACGATTCACAGCTGGACCAGACCGTGGGTACACTGGCAGGCTTCGAGTACAACAACTGCTGCTGGAGCTTTCAGCTGGTCAAGCAGACGTATCTGACAGGCGACAACGAGGAAAACGAAGGCGAGATGGACGATCGCATCATGTTCCAGGTGCAGTTCAAGGGCCTCGGCGGTTCCGGCGGAACCCGCAATACCCTGGAAGATGCCTTCCTCGGCTACAACGAGCGCGAACGCCGGCGCTTTGGCGCAAACCGATAACCCGAAACACCAACTCATGAACGAGGTACATATGCAGGCAAACCAGCGCCTGACAGGATTCAGAACATGGCTTGCGGCCCTGATGCTGCTGCTGGCCACCAGTGCCCAGGCAGAGCGAGAGCTGCTGGACCAGGTGATTGCCATTGTGGACGATGGTGTGATCCTGCAGTCGGAGCTCGACGCCAGGGTCAGCACCATCCGCTCGCGGCTGCAGGCCCAGGGCACCGGCCTGCCTCCGCGCCAGGTGCTGGAGGATCGGGTGCTGGACCAGC
>JBMCIH010000329.1:0-3617 GCA_048617055.1 Marinobacter sp.
CCGCGGAGACGACATCGTTCTGGCCGGGGGCAACGGCGACGACGCGGTGGCGGTAGCGGATGTTCTTGTCGATGCCGTTCTCGGCGGCGGCGTCCTTGATGTAGGACAGGATCGACGGGCCGTCGGCGATCGCCTTGGCCGACGTCCACGGCTTGAAGCGGAAGCCGAGGGTGAACATGTCGGAGTCGGAGCGGATGCCGGGGTAACGGAACAGGTCCCAGGTGCCGCCCATGCGCTCCCGCCGCTCAAGGATGGCCAGGCTTCTGTCGGGGTAAGCCGTGGCAATATGGCAGGCGGTACCGATGCCGGACAGGCCTGCGCCAATGAGGATGGTGTCGTAATGCTGCGCTGTCATGGTGGCCTCCTTGGGGCAAGTATTGGCGACACCGCAGGAGGGTTCAACTACAACCCGTTCAGGCCAAGCTCCCAGGGAGGCAAGGCGATGGGATTCGGTGAGGTAATACCGAAGGTCGTCATCGGCGCCGGCGGAAGCTTCGTATTGCTGGATCCAGCTTATGCCCCGGGACACTAGGCCTCAATAAATTTCCGCAGGCGCTGGTAGACCTGTTGGTTGTCCAGCAGGTCAAAGTGGTTCAGGCCATGAAAGACTGCCTGCCGGGACACGGGAATGGGCAGGCAGCGGTCCGGGTCCCGGTGCTGGCCCAGGGCGCTGTGCAGGGGCACCAGGCCATCACCCCTTTTCAGGAAAGAAGCGGCGTCGGAAGCCTGGCTCGCAGCCACGGTGTAGCACAGCGTGCCCGGTGGCAGCGTTCCCCGTTTGCAGCTTTCCCCGGAGGCTGCGTCCCCGTGGTGAATATTCCCTTCCCGAAGATCCTGGATGCCGGCACTGCGCACCCTGCCAAGGCGGCCGATGGGCGCGCTGTAGGGGCTGATGCCCAGCAGGGTTTCCACGCGGTTGCCCAGGCGCTCCAGGGCCGAACCATGGTGGGGCGTGCCCAGGAAGATCATCTTGCTGAGCCGCTTCGGCCAGCGGTGACCGGCAGCCTCTGCCCGGAGGCAGGCGCTGCGGGACACCAGCCCGCCCATGCTGTGGCCCACAATGACCAGCTCGCGAAGTGGCACCGGCCACTGCCTGACCAGTGTTTCCAGCAGGTCCGCAAAGTCGCGGCCGTTATCGGCCACAGGCCGGCCGCTGTTGTAGCGAAGATAAACGGGCGTATAGCCAAGCTCGCGCCCAAGGGCCAGGCCGTGGTCATGGCCATTGCGCTGCCACTGATGGTCGCTCATGCACAGCCCGTGAACCCACACCATCATCCGGTGGGACGGCTGCGGAAAGGCGGCGGCGAGTGCCTCGCGCTCCAGGGTCAGGGCCTCACCCCCGGACCGCAAAGCCATGGGTATCGCCAGCGGGTTATCCGAGGCAACCAGGTAATCCCCCAGTACACCATTGAGGGCGGCCCGCACAGCGTCCCGGCTGGGCGTGGATTCCGGCTCCGGCAGCAGCGGCGCCAGCTGCCTCAGGGAGGTATCCATGCCCATACCGACCAGCGCGGATACCCGTCGGATGTTGCGGTACACCAGACCGGTGATTCCCCGGGTGCGGCCCGGGCGGCCCGGGCCCACCACGGGTGCCAGACCGGTAATGTTGCGGTGCATTGCCTCGACGGTATCGGTGACACCGTCGAAACCTTCCAGAATCAGGCGGCTGGCGCCAATAAGCTCAGCAAAGGCGGTTAACTGGGTGGGCAGGCGCTGTGACTGCAGGACAGGCGATGCCGACGAATAAACGTCAGCCTGGTCATTACGGGAAAATGCACTCATGGGCCCTCCTGCGCTCTGGTGAAATGACGTGAGTGCCTTACCCCCAGTGTAGCGGAACTACCAGGCCAGGTGCCCAATTATTAGAGGGTGCAGGCCTTACGATTCTCTTTGACGAACCCCATGACACTGTCGGCGGTCAGCTTGAAGGTGGGCGAAATATCCATCCCCGCGCTCTTCAGCGCCTTCGCCGCCCATTTGTTACTGGTGTTGGCCAGGTGGTAGCGCCCTTCACCCCTGTAGAACTGGCTGTCACCGTAGATCCCCCGTTTGAGTTCAACCAGATTGTCGGCGTCATCCCGGGCAAAGCTTCTGGAGAGATACCGCGTCAGTGCCTCAGTGCCTTCAGCGCTGAGGCAGGTGCTGATCACCTCGCTCCCGGAGAAGTACTCATCGGGTGGCGCCGGCAGCCCGGTGACGTGCATGACGGATCCCCGTGACCAGATTATCGCCCGGAGGGTTACTGCGGTGGTGATCTCGCTGGCCTGGTAAAACCCCTCGTCACCCCATCCGAGTTCGTAGTACCCGGCCTCACCAAACCGATCCCTGAGGCCCGGAATCGACCGGTTGAGCTCGTCAGCAGCCACAGCAATCCCCACGTGCCAGCCGTGACTCACGACGTACAGCCTGGTTGACAGGGACCCGCCGGTCCCGGTGTCTGGTTCGGCCACATAGGGTTTTCCGGCGCATCCGGAAAGGGCGAGCAATATCAAAACCAGGCTGGCAGGTTTCATATCAGGCCATGTTATTTTTCCACCTGTGTATTCGACAAATTGCCCTGGTGGGTGAAACACCAACGGGCGCGAATTCGGCGGCGTGTTCCACGCCTGCCGGAACTTAGTACCAATCCCCTACACCATAGCGCTCCACTCGCCCCTGCATGGTGAAAATCAATTCTCCCCGGATAATCACACCATGATTTTTGGTCTCGTGAGAGTGAGGTGGGTACTGGCTCCTGACGGGTAAGAGGCGAACAACCTATCTGCACCCTCCGCAGCGAGCTTGGAAGCAAGACGGCATCCCTCGTCACGCTGTTCCACCTGTTTCCTGCTCACAGACGTAAAAACCCGGATCACCAAACGGCGTCCGGGCAGGGGTTTGCCACTGGCGTCAGTGCAATCGGTCGAAGTCGTCAGCAGACGCTGGTGCCGCCATCGATGGCGATGTTCTGGCCGGTGATGTGGCGTCCGGCTTCACTGGCCAGCAGGGCGATCAGGCCCTTCATGTCTTCTTCGCCGCCAAAGCGGTTCAGGGGGATGCGTTCGAGCATTTTTTCGCCCATGGCGTCCAGCAGGCCATTGGCCATCTTGGAGGGGAAGAAGCCGGGGCAGATGCTGTTGACGTTGATGTTGTACTTGCCCCACTCGGCGGCCAGAGCCCGGGTGAAGTTGACGTTGGCGCCCTTGGAGGTGTTGTAGGCGATGGTGTTCATGCCCTCGGGGTTGCCTGACAGGCCGGCGATGGAGGCGGTGGTGATCACCTTGCCGGACTTGCGGGGGATCATGCAGCGCTTGCCCACCTCCCGGGTGAGGAAGAAGGTGGCGTCCACGTTCAGGTTCATCACCTTGTCCCAGGCCTCGTCCGGGTGATCTTCCGCCGGCGCGCCCCAGGTGGCGCCGGCGTTGTTCACCAGGATGTCGATGGTGCCGAAGCGCTCGATCACCTGGTCCACAAAGCCGGGGATCGTCTCCCGTCTGGACATGTCGGCGGCGATGGTCATCACCTCGGTGCCCTGGCCCTCCAGGTGCTTCTGGACCTCGTCCAGTTCGTGCTGCTTGCGGGCGCTGATGACCAGCTTGGCGCCCAGCTCGCCCAGGGCTTCGGCCATCTGCAGGCCG
>JBMCIH010000330.1:0-3600 GCA_048617055.1 Marinobacter sp.
TGGGAGCGGCTGGCGGGGTTGCCGAAGACGCCGTCCAGGGTCAGGTACTGGGTGATGGTTCCGGCAACGGCCGGGTCTACCGGCGTGGTCGCCGCGTAATCAAGATAAACCGGTGTTTTCATGTTCAGGTACAGTCAGGCGGGCGTCTGGTCTTCCAGACGCTCGGTATTGATGGTATCGGCCAGCCCATCCGCCAGCCCATCCGCAGGGGACCGGCCATCCTGGCGGCTGGCAACGGCCTGAATCTCGCGGTTTTTCATCAGGTCCGCGAGACTGATCCGGCTGAGAAACTGATGGATCTGGTCACTGAGGTCTGACCACAGGTGATGGGTCAGGCACATTTCACCCTTCTGGCAGTCACCTTTGTGACTGCAACGAGTCGTGTCCAGGGACTCATTGACGGCGTCCACCACATCGGCGATAAACACCTGGTCACTGGAGCGACTGAGACGATAGCCCCCGCCCGGCCCTCTGACGCTGCTCACCAGCTTTTCACGGCGCAGTCGGGAGAAAAGCTGTTCCAGATAGGACAGCGAGATGCCCTGTCGCCGGGAAATATCGGCCAGACTGACCGGCCCCTCATTACCATGAAGGGCCAGGTCGAGCATGGCGGTTACGGCATAGCGGCCCTTGGTTGTCAGTCGCATAACGGCTGTCCCGGCTCAGAAAGTTCACAAAAACCCAGGGACCGAGTATGAATTGACCAACTGTTTTGGTCAAGTATTCAGCGACTCTCCGCCGGCTCATCAGACCCGTCGCGCACGCAGTCAAACTCCTCGGTGTCCAGCGGCGGCAGTTTGCCGTTGTCCACATAGTCCTGGTTGACCTTGTGTATGGCGGCGCACATCTTTTCGATGCGCTCGTCCACCGCGTGCATATGGTCAAGCAGGCTGCGCATGGCCCGCGCTACCGGGTCCGGCATTTCCTCGGTCACGCCATAGGCATCGAAGCCCATACGCTCTTCCATGGCTTTTTTCCGGCGCTGGTCGTCGCCGGCGCGGCTCTTGACGATCACCCGGCCCGGTATGCCCACAACCGTGGCCCCCGCCGGCACCTCCTTGGTCACCACCGAGTTGGAGCCGACCTTGGCGCCCTCGCCCACTTCAAACGGCCCCAGGATCTTGGCCCCGGCCCCGACCACCACACCATTACCGATGGTGGGGTGCCGCTTGCCCTTGTTCCAGCTGGTGCCGCCCAGGGTTACCCCCTGGTAGAGGGTAACGTCGTCACCAATTACCGTAGTCTCGCCAATCACCACCCCCATACCGTGGTCAATGAAGAACCGGCGGCCGATGGTGGCGCCGGGATGGATCTCGATGCCGGTCAGCCAGCGGGAGAAGGTGGAAATGCTGCGGGCCAGCCATTTGAAGTCCGCCTTCCATATCCGGTGCGCCAGACGGTGCAGCAGCAGGGCATGCAGCCCGGGGTAGTTGGTCAGGACTTCAAACGTATTGCGGGCCGCCGGATCCCGGTGGAAGACACTGTCAACATCCTCTCTGAGTCGTTCAAACATCGCTCTGGTCCTGTTTCCGTGCACCTTCCCCCCGGGCGGTTGCCGACGACGATTTCTGAACCGCGGTCAGGATACCCCGAAGTATATTGACTTCCATCTGGTCCGGCCGGGCCCGCTGGTACAGCCGGCGCAGCCGGGTCATCAGCTGGCGGGGGTTGTCCCGGCGATGGAAGTCGATCTCCGCCAGTGTTGTCTCGAGATGGGCAAAAAAGCCTTCCAGTTCGGCCACAGTGGCAGGCGGGACGTCCCAGCCGGCATCACCAGGGGCGGTAATAGCCTTGAGCTGCGGGTTGTTATCGCTGTTTTCAAGACTGCGCAGGTACTCCATGCGGATTTCATAGCACATCACCTGCACCGCCATGGCCACATTAAGGGAACTGTAGTCCGGGTTGGAGGGGATGTGGATATGCACATGGCAGCGCTGGAGTTCCTCGTTGCTGAGGCCGTTGCTCTCGCGACCAAACACCAGCGCCACCTCGCCCCGGTCCTGGTACTCACCCACCTGCCGGGCGGCGTCCGCCGGTGACATCACCGGCCAGGGCACCTTGCGGCCACGGGCACTGGTCCCCATGACCAGCACACAGTCGGCGATGGCCTCATCAAGGGTGGACACCACCCGGGCATGATCCAGCACATCCGATGCGCCGGAGGAGCGGGCGTAGGATGCCTCATCCGGAAAGGAGGCGGGATTCACCAGCCAGAGGTTGCCCAGACCCATGTTTTTCATGGCCCGGGCCACCGCCCCGATATTGCCCGAATGAGAGGTTTCGACCATCACTACACGGACGTAGTCCCGGGCAGGCAGATCGAAGGTACTGGGAAGCGCTGGCTTGTACATGGCTGTCGACGGTCCGAAGGAAGAATCAGGAATCACTGGAAAGCCTGCCATGGTAACAGAAGGCTGCCTCATTTTGGTGAGCCGGGATATCTTTGCGCCGCAAATGCCTGTCATGGGGGACTTTACGGACGGGAAAAACGTTTAAGGCCCACCCGCGATTTGCTATGATCGCGCCTTTGATCACTCCAGATACTGAAGAGTCCGATGCAACCAGCCATTAAGATGGCCCTGCGTGTCGCACGCCAGGGTGCCGATTACCTGAAAGCCCATTTTGAACGCCAGGATATTGCCGGCAACTCCCCCGGCGACCGCCAGCGCCAGCTCGATCGGGTAACCGGCAACATGTTCGAGAATTTCTCCGAGCAACTGCAGAAAGCATACAAGGACCACTATATCGCCCCGGCCGACGACGGCAATGCGGGTGGCCAGCCCCTCAGCTGGCATATCTTTCCGGTGATCGGGGCCGACAATCTGCTGCGGGGCATTCCGGATTTCGTCGTCGCTCTCGTGCAGAAAAAGGACGGACGCACCGAGAACCTGCTGCTGATCAATCCGGTTACCGGTGAGGAATACTCCGCCAGCCGTGGCCGTGGCGCCGCCCTCAACAGCCGCCGCATGCGCACCAGCGAGGTCAGGCACCTCAGCGACGCGGTGGTGGTCTCCAACCTGCTGGACCAGGCCCGGGGCACCGATGATCCGCTGGTATGGGGTGAGCTGTCCGCCCAGCTCGCCGCCGGGTCCAGCCAGGTACGCACCACCGGCTGCAGCGTGCTGGACATTGCCCGGGTGGCCGCCGGCCACCTCGATGCGGCGGTCCTCTTCCGGCCTACTGCGGAAGACCTGGATATCGGCCTGGCACTGGCCAACGAGGCCGGCGTGCTCAGCAGTGACTTCTCCGGCAACCCCTCATCCGGGAGCACCCGTCAGCTGGCCATTGCCAACCCCAAACTGATCCGCGAAGTGCTGCGCACCCTGCGCCCCTTCCAGGCACGGCTGCCGCGCTGACCGGCGCTGGCAAATGATCCTGTCCAGGGGGCGACCATCAGGTCGCCCTTTTTTGTGCCTAAAGCTCATGTGGTGTGGCCTGGAGCGGCTACCCAGTCACCCTGCGTTCGGGTTTTGTGAGTCCCACAAAGAAAAACGCCGGGCTGGAGTGATCCGGCCCGGCGCTTTTCCGGCCAGGGCGAATCAGGGGATTCGCCGACAGGGCCTGCTTACATGCGGTTGAGCCACTCCGGTGGCTCTTCTT
>JBMCIH010000331.1:0-3596 GCA_048617055.1 Marinobacter sp.
GCTGAATTCCGGAATGGTCGCGATGATCCGTTTTTTACCGGGTCCCGCAAATGAGCATAAGTACCCATAACCAAAGGGGTTGTCCGGCCGGTGAGGCATGAAGATGAAATTTGTAAGGGATTGAAACAGTAACGGGCCAGTGGCTTTTCACAGCGCCGTTATGGCTGCTAGGCTGGTCATGAATAAATCGAAAGGAGTGACGTTATGTCTGATATTGCTTCCATGGCCGCGGCCAGCACCCAGGTGAGCCAGCAGCGGGTGAGCGAACAGGCCCAGATTCAGGTCGCCAAAAAAGCAATGGATCTGCAGGAACAGGGTGCGGTGCAGTTGCTGGAAAGCGTAACGGACACCTCGGTGCCCACCACCGGTGCCAACCCCGCCGAGCGGGTGGGTGCCAATGTGGATGTTAAGGCCTGAGTACGTCTGGCTGTTCGGCCTGACCTTCGGGAGGTCATACCTCGGAGCACCAGCGGTGGGGTAAGGGGGCTTTCTCCACCGCGTTACAGAGGCGGCGAAAGACCTCCCGGCGGCGCCGCGCCACCCCCAAGCCCCAAGACTTCAAATCCTCAAGGTAACTAGACCGCAACCGGCCACAAAGGCGCCGGCCCATCGGGATCTTCTGGCGCGCCCAGGTCAGAACCCTGACCCAGCCCCTGGTTGCCGAACAACCGGTTGAACTCCAGCACGTAGGGATAACCCTCCACCAGGGCAATATCAAACCCGGCGTGGTCCACCCCCAGCGACTGCGCCAGCCGCAAGGCAAGATCCGTCACCACCGCCGGCACCGGTCCGGTATCGATCCGGCCGCCCCGGGCCACGTTATTGTAAAAACCCTGCTCCGCCTGGGTACGCCAGTAAGCGGTCACCACCCGGTCACCAACGATCACCACCCGCACATCCCGGTCGATGGGCAAATACTCCTGCACATAGAGCACCGGGGTACAGTCGCAGTACCGCAACCAGTCCTGCCGGCATTCGATCAGCCATACCCCTTCGCCCATGGATGCCTTCGGCAGTTTGGCTACAAAGGGCAGTGGCATGGTTTCCCAGACCTGTTCCCGCTCCCGGGGCCCGTTGGCCTCGATGAGGGTCCAGGGAGTGTGCTCCGGGGCCACCGCCTGGAAGGCCCGGGTCATTTCCACCTTGTCGTGGCCGATGCGGTAACTGGCCTCGCTGGGGAACACTCGGCACCGGAGGCCATACACCAGCGCATTGAGCTGCCAGTACTCCGGGAACAGCACCCAGTCTGCCTCCTGCAGCAGCGGCTTGTGCTTAAGGAGCTGCTCCGGTTTGAGAACGGTGGTATCGGGAAAACCCAGGGTGCGGAAAATATCGAACGAAACCAGACGCATGGCAGTCAGGGTACTCGGAACGGAAAGTGTGCATTTTATGCACAACGGCCAGACTGGCAAGAAAATTCTGCTGAAGTTTGATTTGCGTCATTTATTGCGATTAATATACGTATGATAATACTTCTCACTAACGAAAAAGCACGAACAAGGAGATCTTCATGAAAGCATTGATCCAAACCACCGCTCTGACCGCCGCCCTGGCATTCTCAGGCCTGGCCGCCGCTTCCGGGGACGACCACTTCGAAGGCAAGGCCTCCGATACCCTGCCCGAAGCGGTGTCCAACTTCTCCGAGTATAACGACAAGCTGGAAGCCGTTCTGGAAGGGGAGCTGACCGCGGAGAAAATGAATGAGGTACACGAGCTGACCTATACCCTGGAAAAAGCCATTGCCAAAATGAGCGAAGAGCTGGACAGCCTGGCCGTGACCCTGGAGGAAGTGCACCTGGCTTCCGAGAGTGCCGACAGCGATGTCGTCAGCGAGCAGGGCAAGGCCTATCTCGAGAAGTCCCGCCAGCTGGTGGAATAATCGGTCTGGTTTGAAGTCTGGCGGCGGGGGCTACTCCCGCCGCGCCGGAGGGGCGTCCAGCCATCCCAACGCTTCCGCGACATCCCTGTCGCTGCTCCGGCAGCCCCATACCTCATCGCCCTCCTTCATGGAGTTGACCATCCGGAATCCCGGACTGGTATCCTGTTGACGATTGCACGGGTGCCGGCGGTAAAATGCTGAGCCCCGCCTTACGGAGGGCGGCCCCGGTCTCCCCGCAGACCGCGAACCAACGGTGCTTCCCCGATCCAGCCGACCAGCCCGCCTGAACCATGACCACACAAAAACGCATACTCATCACCGGCGCCGCCGGCCATATCGGTCACCAGCTGGGCAACCGCCTGGCGCAGGACCATTTCGTCTTCGGCACCGACATCAGCAAGCGGGAGGGTCTGGACTTTCCACTGGAAGTACTGGATGTGCGGGACAACAAGCTGGTGCTAACCCTGGCGGAATACCGCATCACCCACGTGATTCATCTGGCTTCCGTACTGCAGGCCTCGCCGGACCGGCAGCGGGACTACGATATCGACATCAATGGCACCCGCAATGTGCTGGAGGCCAGCGTAGCTGCGAAAGTTCAGCATCTTACCGTGATCACCTCCGGTGCCGCCTATGGCTTCCATGCGGACAACCCGCCCTGGATCGACGAGGATACCCCCTTGCAGGGCAATCCGGAGTTCGCCTGTTCGGACCACAAGCGCAAGGTGGAGGAACTGCTGGCCCGCTACCGGGCAGAGCACCCGCAGCTGCAACAGCTCATCTTCCGGCCTGGCACCATGGTGGGGGCTGAAACCCGGGACCCTATCACCGACCTGTTCCTGGCGCCCCGTCTGCTGGCTATCCGGGGCAGTCAGTCACCCTTCGTGTTTGTTTCGGACCAGGACCTGGTCGGGGCCCTGGAGCAGGGTGTTCGTGAGGACAGCACCGGCCGCTACAACATAGCGGGCGATGGCGCCCTCTCCATCCGGGAGATTGCCCGCAAGCTCGACAAGCCCCTGCTGGTCCTGCCCGCGGGCGTCATGAAGGCCGGCCTGCAGATCGGGAAATGGCTGGGCCGGCCGGTGACGCCGCAACTGCTGGACCGCCTGCGTTACCCGCCGGTACTGAGCAACCGCCGGCTGAAGGAGGACTTCGGCTATGGCCTGCAGATGACCTCGGCGCAAACCTTCGATGCCTTCCTCCGACAGGCCAGACAGAAGGGGGAGCTGTGAACACCGCCCGCTGGCTACCGCTGACACCAGGCGCCTGAACCTCAAAATGAACTATTAAAACCCTTGTATCGATAGCGAAGGGCAATCATAAGCATTGGGAAGTCCCATTGGTCGCACCGGCACGGCACATGGATACTGGTTATGGACGCAACCAAGAGCCCGAGGAGGACGCCATGCGCACTGTACAAGACCTTATGTCCAAGTGGACGCCCGTGCTTCACGAGCGGGATTACCTGAGCCGTGCTGTGGACCAGATCCTCTCCAGCGGCTACACCGGCCTGCCGGTGGTGGACGATGACAATCGCCTGGTGGGCTTCCTGTCGGAGCAGGACTGCATCCGCTCGCTGGCCAGCAGCACATACCACTGTGACAACTGGGTACGCATCAGCGACATCATGTCCCGCAACCCGGTATCGGTGAGCCCGGACATGTCCGAGCTGGCCCTGGCCAACCTGTTTTCGGAACACAAGCCCAAGGTGTATCCG
>JBMCIH010000332.1:0-3586 GCA_048617055.1 Marinobacter sp.
CATCTTGCTTGCCAGTTCAGAAGCTATGCAATTGGAGTTTTTACACAGCCTCCAACAGGCTCCCCTTTCTGTTGCCGCCAGAGCGGGCCGGTCAGAGACCGGGCAATACTCAGCGCTCCAGGTACTTCAGCTTGTCCGGCTTGCCGTCCCATTCCTCCGCATCCGGCAGCGGGTCTTTCTTTTCCGTGATGTTCGGCCACTTGCCGGCCAGTTCGGCGTTGATCTCGATGAAAGGCTCCTGCCCCGCAGGCAGTTCGTCTTCCGAGAATATCGCCTCTGCAGGACATTCGGGCTCGCACAGGGCGCAGTCGATGCACTCGTCAGGATCAATCACCAGAAAGTTCGGGCCTTCGTAAAAGCAGTCAACCGGACATACTTCAACGCAGTCCGTGTATTTGCACTTGATGCAGTTGTCGGTAACCACAAAGGTCATAGTCAGGTTCCTGGTCTGGTGGTCTGTCTCATCAGTGGGGTGGTTCTGTGCTGTTGCCCGGTGCGGGTGCGCTCTTCCCTGGCGCCTGCCTCAGGCGGTGCCGCCACCCTTCTTTCTGATCGTGAATAATCGGCGCCCGATATTGTAGGGAGCGGCCGCGCTGCCCGCAAGCGCCGCAGGGCTATAACCTTATGAACGGGCGGTGACAGGCATTCTCAACGGTCCAGCAGTCGCCGCAGTTCATAGGGCTGCTCAAGGGCCTGGCGGGGTGTCAGGTCATCCGGGTCCAGGGCTTCCAGGGCCCTTTCCACCGGGCCGGGTTCGAGGCTGGCGAACATGTCACCCTGAAAGGCCTCCGTGGCCCTGGCGTCCGCCGCTCTGGCAGCGGTATGGCTGGCCAGGGAAGCCGGCTCCGGGCTCTCTCCCTCCAGGCGCTGCAGCTGTGTCCGGGCCTGCTGGATGACTGTGTGGGGCACGCCGGCCAGCTGTGCCACCTGCAGGCCGTAGCTCTGGCTGGCGGGGCCGTCATGGACCGTGTGCAGGAAGACAATGCTGTCTTCATGCTCGGTGGCGGTAAGGTGCACATTCACCGCGTGCTCCAGCTGGTCGGCAAGCTGGGTCAGCTCAAAATAGTGGGTCGCGAACAGGGTATAGCAGCCGATTTCCCGGGCCAGGTGCTCTGCCGTTGCCCAGGCCAGAGACAGGCCGTCGAAAGTGCTGGTGCCGCGGCCCACCTCGTCCATCAGCACCAGGCTGTGACGGCTGGCGTTGTGCAGGATATTGGCGGTTTCGGTCATTTCCACCATGAAGGTGGAGCGGCCGCCGGCAATGTCGTCGGAGGAGCCCATGCGGGTGAAGATGCGGTCCACCGGGCCCAGCACCGCCCGGTCGGCGGGCACAAAGCTGCCACAGTAGGCCAGCAGGGCAATAAGGGCGGTCTGGCGCATATAGGTGGACTTGCCGCCCATGTTGGGGCCGGTGATCACCAGCATCCGCCGCTGGTCGTCCATGAGCACATTGTTGGGCACGAAGGGCTCGTCCAGCAGCTGCTCCACCACCGGGTGGCGGCCGGCGTCGATGTCCAGGCCCGGTTCGTCGCGGAATGCCGGCGCGGTAAAGCGCAAACTGGTGGCCCGTTCGGCGAAGTTGGCCAGTACATCCAGTTCCGCCAGGGCCTGGGCGCTGTCCTGCAGTTGCGGCAGTTGCCCGGCAAGGGTTTCCAGCAGCTCGTCGTAAAGGCCTTTTTCCCGTGCCAGGGCACGGCTTTTGGCACTTAGGGCCTTGTCCTCGAACTCCTTGAGTTCCGGCGTGATGAAACGCTCGGCGTTCTTCAGGGTCTGGCGGCGTATGTAATCCGCCGGCGCCTGGTCGGACTGGGCGCGGCTGATCTCGATGTAATAGCCGTGCACCCGGTTGTAGCCCACTTTCAGCGTACTGATGCCGGTGCGCTCCCGCTCCCGGATTTCCACATCCAGCAGGTACTGACCGGCGTTCTCGCTGATGTTGCGCAGCTCGTCCAGTGCTTCGTCAAAGCCTTCCCGGATCACGCCGCCGTCGCGGATGACCACCGGCGGATTGTCGATCACTGCCCGCTCCAGCAGGTCGCTCAGTTCCGGATATTCACTGACCAGCCTGGCCAGCCCCGCCACGTGGTCGGAGTTCACCGGTGCCAGGGCCTGCTGCAGATCCGGCAGGACGGCAAAGGCATCCCGCAGCCGGGCCAGATCCCGGGGCCGGGCAGAGCGCAGGGCGACCCGGGCGAGGATGCGTTCAATATCACCTACCCGTTTGAGCAGCTCATGCACCGGCTCATAGTGAAAGCCGTCCAGCAGTGAGGCGACCGCCTGCTGGCGCTGGCGGACCTGGGCGGTATCCCGCAGCGGGCGGTTCAGCCAGCGCCGCAGCTGTCGCGCACCCATGGCGGTGGCGGTGCGGTCCATCACCCAGGCCAGCGTATGCTGGTGGCCACCGAGCAGGTTGGTGTCAATCTCCAGGTTGCGGCGGCTGGTGGCATCCAGCACCACTGCGTCCTCCCGCCGTTCGCGGGTCAGCTTGCGGATATGGGGCAGGGCGGTGCGCTGGGTTTCCCGGGCGTACTGCAGCAGGCAGCCGGCGGCGGAGATGGCCAGGGTAAGGTCATCACAGCCGAAACCGGTGAGATCCCGCACCTGCAGCTGCTGGGTCAGCAGCCGGTGGGCGGTATCCATCTCGAACAGCCAGGGGCCCTGGCGCCGGATGCCGCTCAGGCCATCGAGCACCTCCCCGAAGGGGAAGTCCTCGCTGATCAGGGCTTCCGCCGGCCGCAGGCGCTGGATTTCCTCCTGCAGGGCATCAACACCCTCGATTTCCGAAACCGCAAAGCGGCCACTGGAAATGTCCAGGGTGGCAATACCGAAGCATTCCCGGTGATGGCTGATGGCCAGCAGCAGATTGTCCCGGCGGTCTTCGAGAAAGGCTTCGTCACTGAGGGTGCCGGGGGTAATGATCCGTACCACCCGGCGCTCCACCGGGCCCTTGGCGGTAGCCGGGTCGCCGATCTGTTCGCAGATGGCAATGGACTGACCGGCGCGCACCAGGCGGGCAATGTAGTTCTCGGCAGCGTGATAGGGCACCCCGGCCATGGGAATGGGGCTGCCGCCGGACTGGCCGCGGGCGGTGAGGGTGATGTCGATCAGCTCGGCGGCCTTCTTGGCGTCGTCGTAGAACAGCTCGTAAAAGTCCCCCATGCGGTAGAAAAGCAGTTCGTTGGGGTGTTCCCCCTTGATCTTCAGGTACTGGCGGATCATCGGGGTGTGCTGGGAGAAATCGCTCTGTGCTGCCGACATGAATACGTCCGGTAAAAGTTGTGCGCTGTCCGTCTGGAGTCTGCCTGCCGCCGGTGTAGAATCGGGGAAACCCGGCAACGGCCCGGTGCCCGTGACCGACGGGCCCGGGCAGGCCACCGGATTGTAAGAGAATCTGCCAGCGGATGAAATGAGGAGGCGGTGAATGCTCAGGGAGTCAACTCTGCAACAGGCGGTGAATCACCTTGGAGACCTGCTCTCGCTTCGGGGCGAGACGGTGGTCACCGCGGAAAGCTGTACCGGGGGCTGGCTCGCCAAGGCCCTTACCGACCGGGCGGGGTCTTCCGTCTACACCCTCGGGGGACTGGTG
>JBMCIH010000333.1:0-3585 GCA_048617055.1 Marinobacter sp.
TCGCGCTCCGGTGACCACCAGTGGCCGTTGTAGATGACTTCGGCATAGCGGGGCATGATGTTGTCCTTCAGGTGGGCCACTTCCCGGTCCAGGGTGATGGACTCGATGGCCCGGTGGGCCCTCAGCATGATGGTGCCGCCCGGGGTTTCGTAACAGCCACGGGACTTCATGCCCACGTAGCGGTTTTCGACAATGTCGATACGGCCGATGCCATTGTCGCCGCCCACCTTGTTCAGGTGCTCCAGCACTTCGTGGGGCTTCATGGCCTGGCCGTCGATGGCGACGATATCGCCCTGCTCGTAGGTCACCTCAATGTAGGTGGGCTGGTCCGGGGCGTTCTCCGGGGACACACTCCAGCGCCACATGTCTTCCTCGGCTTCCGCCCAGGGGTCTTCCAGGTTGATGCCTTCGTAGGAGATGTGCAGCAGGTTGGCATCCATGGAGTACGGGCTCTTGCCCTTTTTCTTCTCCACCGGAATGTTGCGCTCGTCGCAGTAGGCCATCAGTTTTTCACGGGAGTTCAGGTCCCACTCCCGCCAGGGGGCAATCACCTTCACCCCGGGCTTGAGGGCGTAGGCCCCCAGTTCGAAACGAACCTGGTCGTTGCCCTTGCCGGTGGCCCCGTGGGAGATGGCGTCGGCGCCGGTTTCGTTGGCGATCTCGATCAGGCGGCGGGCGATCAGCGGGCGGGCAATGGACGTGCCCAGCAGGTACTCCCCTTCATAGATGGTATTGGCGCGGAACATGGGGAACACATAGTCCCGCACGTATTCCTCCCGCAGATCCTCGATGTAGATCTCCTTCACGCCCAGGGCCTTGGCCTTCTCCCGGGCCGGCTCCACTTCCTCGCCCTGGCCGATGTCGGCGGTAAAGGTCACCACCTCACAGTTGTAGGTGTCCTGCAGCCAGCGAACGATAACGGAGGTATCCAGGCCACCGGAATAGGCCAGCACCACCTTCTTGATATCAGACATGCCCTTGCTCCTGCGAATCACGAAAACAAAAAATGGGGTCTGACCCCATTTTCTGGCTCTGAAAAGAAGGCGCATATTGTACGGGAGTGATTGGGGAATGGCTATTGGGAGGGGTTGGTCACCTGGTCACGGCCCGTCTACAAACGCCCTTCGACAGGCTCAGGGCGAACGGCCATGAAATCTGCGACCGTTCGCCCTGAACTTGTCGAAGGGCGCCTGTCGACGACATCTTGTCGAAACGCCATGACCGCTATCGCCGCTCACCCTGAGCCTGTCGAAGGGCGCTTATCGAAGACCTATGAACTCTATCACCGCTCGCCCTGAGCTTGTCGAAGGGAGCTTGTCGAAGGGAGCTTGTCGAAGGGAGCTTGTCGAAGGGCCGTGGAACCCGTGGCAAAAAATCAGCCTACGGCCTGCGCCTGCTGGCTAGTCACTTCCTCACGGATACCGTCCCAGCCTTCCTTCACGGAGCGCAGCAGGTTGGCCACTTCGTCCAGCTTGGCCAGGTCGTTCTTTGCGCTGGCTTGCAGCAGGGTGCGCTCCATATAGTCATAGAGGGCTTCCAGACGCAGGGCCAGGTCGCCGCCCTTCTCGAAATCCAGGAAGCTGCGCAGGCCGCCGACGATCTCGATGGCCTTGTTGATCAGCTGGGCCTTGGCGCCATAGTCCTTCTGCTGGATCTTGGCCTTGGCCATGTTGATGCGCTCCAGGGCCCCGTTGTACAGCAGCTGGATCAGCCGGTGGGGATCCGCATCGGTGATGCTGGTCTGGGTGTTGACGCGCTGATAGGCCTGCAAACCGTTCATAGTTAACCTCGTCTGTTCACCGTTTTGGTGCGGGTGCTGCGTCTGTGCGGGTGACAGCCGGGGTCGCCGGCTGATCACCCCTTGTTATTGCCGCCCGGCGTCAGGCCGGCCAGTTGTTGAGTCAGGTAGTCCCGGGTCTGGTTCAGTTCTCCCACCATGGAATCGGCCGCACTGAACTGCTTGATAAGCCGCTCCTGGAAGGACTCGATACGAAAGTCCAGTTTCTCCCTGTCCTCCTGGATGCGCTCGAGATCGCGGTTCAGGTTGCTGGTGCGGGAATCCAGAGCACCGTTGGCACCGAGAATGTCGGTGATAGTGCCAACCGTACGCTCGCTAATGCCCTCGATGAACTTCACCGAACCCCGGTCCCCGGTTTCCCCGCCGGTGATCCGCACCTGCAGGCCGGCAGCTCCGCCGCCCGCGTCGTTGCCCAGGTAAAGGACCTGGCCGTCGCCCTTTGCCTGCTGGCCGTTGATGGTGCCTTCCACATCCAGCCCGGCCTGACCGGTTTTGGTGGTCAGGTCGCTGACCCCCTCCAGGCCCGCCAGACTGACGTTGGACTCGCTGCCGAAACGGTTGGAGGTGAAGGTCAGGTTACCGGCACCGTCCAGGTCCACCTGCACGGAACGACCGGCGGCTTCCAGGGCGGGATTCTTGCTCAACTGTTCCTGCAGGGCATCACGAAACTGCTCGGCGGTATAAGTACCCTCTGCCAGGGAAAAGGTGGCATCGGTCTCGCCGTCAACCCGGAAGCTAAACTCATTGGCCGCGTCGACGGTGATATCACCGGCACCGCTGAGGTCATACCCCAGGCTGCCCCGGGTGGCCATCTGGCTCACATTGATATCGTAATCGCCGGGCTGGGTGTTGGAGCCGCTGCGCACGAACTCCACCTGGGAATCCGTCGCCCGGCCCTGCTCCGCGAACAGGGCCGTGACGTCATCCGGGTTTTCCACCAGTTGCTGCTGGAACTTCTGGCTATTGAACTGCAGGTTACCAGTCTCCCAGTCGGTGCTGATGCCTACGTCCGCCAGGCTGCGCACATTGGCACCTTCCAGGCCAGGGATCACATCGCTCAGTACCCGCTTGAGCTGATTCTGGATGTTGCGCACGGTGGAATCGCCGGTCAGGATGCTGGCCTGCTGCTCATCCACATCGTACTCAGTCAGCTCACCGATGGTTTCCTGCAGGGCGTTAAACTTGTCAACGAACTCCTGAACCCGGTCGGCCACCGCCTGGGTGTCCTGGGCCACCTTGACGGTGGACTTGCCTTCGCCGGTGATATCAAAGGTGACCCCGTCCACCACATCATCAATGGTGTTGGAGCCCTTGGTGACGGGAATGCCATTGATGGTCAGCTCAGCATCCTGGGCCGGGGTGATATCTTCCGCGCCGGCAATAAAATTCGCCAGATCGCTGCCAGCAGCCGCGTCGGTGCTCATGTTGATCTGGTTGGCAGTGCCGGTTTCATCGGAGCCAAGCACCAGCCGGTAGCCATTGCCGGTATTGATAATACTGGCGGACACCCCGGCGTCAGAATCATTGATGGCATTGGCCAGGCCCTGCAGGGTGTCGTTGCTATCATCGATGGTGATATCGGTGGTCTTGTCCCCCACAGCCAGGGTCAGGGTGCCGGCCCCGACGCTGGTGGAGTCACGGTCCGGCATATCGGCGAAGGCCAGGGCGTGGGCCTCGGCCATTTTCGTCACGTCAAGATTGTAGGTGCCCCGGCTCGCCTTGCTGGCGTCCACACTGGCAGACACATTGCCGCCGGACGACTCCGCCGTAAAAGACTTCATCGCCTC
>JBMCIH010000334.1:0-3576 GCA_048617055.1 Marinobacter sp.
CTTGCCGGCGGCGGAGCGGATGGCGGACTCGCTGGCCTGCCCCGAGGCCAGCACCTCTTTGACCTGTTCGGTGAGGATGAGCATGGCGAATATGCCGGTGCGGCCGCGGTAGCCGGAGCCCAGGCAGCTCTCGCAACCGACGGGGCGGTACCACTGCCCGGGGTTCTCCGGCTCCAGGTTCAGCTTTTTCAGCAGGCCGGGGTTGGGCTCGACGGCCAGGGCCACCTGAATGGCGTGCCCGTGGTGCAGCGCACGCAGCTGTTCCAGCTGTTCCAGCTGCTCCAGGGGTGCCGGTGGCCAGCCGCGATAGTCGGCGAGAAAACCGGCGCGATAGGCGTAGAGACCGATATGGCGCAGCCAGGCGTCGGTTGCCAGCAGCTCGGGACGCGCGGCGAAGGCCTCACGATCCCAGGGGATGGGCGCACGCGAGAAGTACAAGGCACGCCCCGAGAGGGAGCGGACCACCTTGACCACGTTGGGGTTGAACAGCGTCTCGACGTCGGTGATCGGCTCGGCCAGGGTGGCGATCGACGCCTGCGGATCGTCATGCAGCCGCGCCGCCACCTGATCGATCAGCGCCGGTGGAATCAGGGGTTCGTCCCCCTGCACATTCACCACCCGGGCATCGTCCGGCAGGGCGAGTCTGGCCACCACTTCCTGCAGGCGGTCGGTGCCACTGGCATGGTCCGCAGAGGTCATCACCACTTCTGCACCGAATTCACGACACGCCTGCTCGATACGTTCATCATCCGTGGCCACCAGAACCCGGTCGGCGCCACTGCGACAGGCCTGTTCATAGACGTGCCGGATCATGGGCTTGCCGCCGATCTGCGCCAGTGGTTTGCCGGGCAGGCGCGACGAGGCATAGCGGGCGGGAATGACAACCGTGAAGCCCATGTTTACTCCAGGGGGCGATCGACGCGCTCTTCGGCGGCCAGGGTACGGGCCTCGCTGGCCAGCATGACCGGTATGCCATCCCGGATGGGAAAGGCCATACCATCGGCATAACACACCAGCTCGTTTCGTTCCCGGTCAAGTTTGAGGTCCCCCTTGCACACCGGGCAGGCCAGCATGGCGATCAGTTTCTTGTCCATTTTTTGTCTCTCGTCATGAAGAAGGTTGTTCCAGGCCACGGGCGGCCAGTTTCCGCTCCAGCGCGCGATCCACCGCCTGGCCAAAGCCCTTGGGCAGCGCCGGCTCAACGTCCAGTACCCAGCAGCGCTCGTGGGCGAATGGCCGAATCTTGACAGCGTCCTTGGCAGTCATCAACAGAGGGCGCTCATCCCCGGTGACAATGTCCTGTTCAGTATACTGGTGGTGGTCGGCAAAGGCGCGGCCTTCCACCCTGGCCCCCAGGGCACGAAGCTGCCGGAAGAAACGTTGCGGATTGCCGATGCCGGCCACCGCCACGCAGTCCCGGCCTGCCAGCCAGGACTGCGGGGGCAATGTTTCGCCGGTCACCAGGTTACGCACGGAAACGGGCTGCAGTTCCATATTGTAACGGCGGGGGTGTTCCGGCACACGGCCACCGGCCTGACCGCTGACCACCACCAGATCCACAGACCAGAGCCTGCCCGGTGCTTCCCGCAGGGGGCCGACCGGCAGCAGGGCGCCGTTACCCATACCCCGGGCCCCATCGAACACAGCCAGCTCCAGGTCCCTCGCCAGGGCATAATGCTGCAGGCCGTCGTCACACAGCAACAGGTTGCCCAGGTCCTGCTCCAGGGCAACCCGGGCAGCCGCCAGACGCCGGGGGTAGACCACCACCGGGCAGCCGGTCTGCGCCGCCAGCATCACCGGCTCGTCACCGGCTTCGGCAGGGTTGCTGTCGGCGCTCACCAGCAAGGGCGCGTTGTCCGGCAGCCTGCCCCCGTAGCCACGGGAGAGGATCACCGGCCGCCAGCCCTGCTGTCGGAAATGCCGGGCCAGCCAGGCGGTCAGGGGGGACTTGCCGGTACCCCCGACGGTGATATTGCCAATCACCACCACCGGCACCGGCAACGGCCGCGCCCTGGAAGCCAGCCTGTGGCGCCGCCACCGGGCTATGCCCCGGTAGAGCCAGGCCAGGGGCAACAGGGGCCAGAGCGGGCGGCCCCGGCCATACCACAACCTGTCGGTCAGGTCCGCCATCAGGCTTCACTGAACTGTATCTGGTGGAGCTGGGCATAGGCGCCCCCCGCTTCCAGCAGTTGCTGGTGGTTGCCATCCTCGACAATACGCCCGGCCTCCATCACCAGGATGCGGTCAGCCTTTTCGATGGTGGACAGCCGGTGGGCAATAACCAGGGTGGTGCGCCCTTTCATGACCACCTCCAGGGCTTCCTGGATGTGGCGTTCAGACTCGGTGTCCAGCGCCGAGGTGGCCTCGTCGAGGATCAGGATAGGTGCATCCTTCAGCAACGCCCGGGCAATGGCCAGGCGCTGACGCTGGCCTCCGGAGAGCATCACGCCATTGTCGCCAACCATGGTGTCCAGGCCCTCGGGCATTCGCTCGATGAATTCCATGGCGTGGGCCTTGCGGGCCGCTTCGACAATCTCGTCGCGGGACCGGTTACGGAGATCGCCATAGGCGATATTGGCGGCGATGGTGTCGTTGAACAACACCACGTTCTGGGTCACCAGGGCGATCTGGGCCCGCAGGGCGGCCAGCGAGAAATCGGTGACCGGGTGGCCGTCGATCCGGATCTCGCCATGGTAGTACTCATAGAAACGGGGCAGCAGGCTCACCAGGGTCGATTTGCCGCTGCCGGACCGGCCCACCAGTGCCACACTCTGGCCCTCAGGTATGTGCAGGCTGATATGATGCAGAACGTCGTCCAGGTTGTCCTGGTAGCGGAAACAGACATCTTCCATGTCGATTTCGCCCCGGACCCGCTCCGGTGCGTACCGGCCCTCGTCCCGCTCCGGTTCTTCATCCATGGTGCCGAACACGTCATGGGCCGCCGCCAGCCCCTTCTGGATCTTGGCGTGCACTGAGGTCACCTGGCGGATGGGTTTGGCCATGGTAGCGGCAGCGGTAATAAACGCCACCAGTTCACCTGTGGTCATGGTGCCGCGTATTTCCGGTGCCAGCATCACCCACACCAGGGCGGCGATGGCAAAGGCTACCAGCACCTGCACCACCGGCGTGGCGATGGCCTGTGTGGAGGCCATCTTCAGCCCCTGGCGCATGGTGCGGTCGGCCACTTCGCCAAACCGTTCACGTTCGTAGTCCTCGCCCCCGAAGGTCCGCACCACCCGGTAGCCGGTGATGGACTCGGAAGATACATGGGTCACGTCCCCCATGGAACTCTGGATACGCCGGCTGATCTTGCGGAAGCGTTTGCTGGCATAGTTCACCACCAGGGCGATGAGCGGGCCAATGGCGACGAACACCAGGGTCAGCTTCCAGTTGGTGTAGACCATGAACCCGAGCAGGCCAACGATGGTGAGCCCCTCCCTGAGCAGGATGGTCACCGCGTTGGTGGTGGCATCCGCCACCTGCTCCACATTGAATGTGAGCTTGGACACCAGTCGCCCGGAAGCATGGTTATCAAAGTAGCCGGAGGGCAATGCCAGCATCCGGCCAAACACCTGC
>JBMCIH010000335.1:0-3568 GCA_048617055.1 Marinobacter sp.
TCCGGTTGGGTAATAAAACGTGCGGAACCTGAGCCGGGCATGGATATTTACGGATAGCGAAGTATAGGTATTGATCATTGTCGGGGTAGAGGCGCTTCTCGGCAACCACCTGCAGCACCTTTGGCGGGCTTTGTTTGTTAACCGTTGTCAAATCGCCAGACAGCTCTCACTGACACCCTGCGGCATAAGCGCGCCCGGAAACCACTCCAGGTCCGGATGGCGGCCGGCCCGTGCCCGGCATCTTGCCAAAAATGTAACGGGAGCGGGTATCATAGGGGCCAGGCCGGGCTCACCCCCATCTGCTGATGGACCCGGAACGACCACGCCTTCGCCGGAGCCATAATGACCCCTAGGACCTCCCTGGGCAAAATACTCACCAGGCTGTTCCCGTTCCTGCAGTGGCCCCGGCCCACCAGGGCCGATGTCAGGGCCGATGCCATTGCCGGCCTCACGGTTGGTCTGGTGCTGATCCCCCAGGCCCTGGCCTATGCCCAGCTGGCGGGCATGCCACCGGTGACCGGCCTCTATGCCGCCCTGCTGCCGGGCATCGTGGGGGCCCTGTTCGGGTCGTCCTCCATGCTCGCGGTGGGGCCAGTGGCGCTCACCAGCCTGCTGACTTTTGGCGCGCTGCAACCGCTGGCCGCAGCGGGCTCCGCCCAGTGGGTCGCCATGGCCGTCTGGCTCGCCCTCTATGCCGGGCTCATGCAGCTGCTGCTGGGCGCCTTGCGGATGGGCGCGCTGGCCAACCTGGTATCCAATGCCGTGGTCCAGGGGTTTATCAATGCGGCGGCAGTAATCATCATCTTCTCCCAGCTACCCCCGTTACTGGGGTTCGCCGATGGGGCCGGAGGGAACTGGCTGGCCCGCCTGAATGATGTCTGGCGGGAGTCGCCCCTGCGCCTGCTGGCAACCGCCGGTTTTGGCGTGGGCGCCATACTGGCCCTGGTGCTCCTGCGGAAGATCTCGGCACGGCTGCCTGCGGTCATGATCGTCACCCTGGCGGGCATAGTGGCCAGTCAGCTCGCGGGCTTCCACGATCTGGGGGGTGCTGTCGTCGGCACGGTGACCAGTGGTCTGCCGGATTTTACCCTGCCGCTGACACTGTCGCTGGATCAGCACCTGCAATTGCTGCTTCCGGCGGCCGTGATCGCCCTGATCAGCTTTACCGAGGCCATGGCCAGCTGCCGCACCATGTCGCGACTGACCGGCGAGCCCTGGAACCGGAACCAGGAGCTGATCGGCCAGGGGCTGGCCAAGATCGCCAGCGGGTTCAGCGGCGCCTTTCCGGTCAGTGGCTCATTCTCCCGCACCGCGCTGAACGCCTACAGCGGCGCCAGAACCGCCGGGGCAACGATGGTAGCGTCGCTGGTGGTGCTGATCTCCCTGTTCGGCTTCACGCACCTGCTCTACCATCTGCCGACGGCCGTGCTGGCCGCCATCATTATTGTGCCGGTGGTCCGGCTGATCGATGCGCGCGCCCTCGCCCGCCTGTGCCGGGAGAATCCAAAGGACGGCGCGGTGGCCCTGATCACCCTGGTGACCACCCTGGTCACCGTCCCAAACCTTTACTGGGGCATTCTGGCCGGACTGACCGCGTCCCTGCTGGCCTTCCTCCACCACCATGCCATGCCCCGCATCATAGAAGTGGGGGTGCATGAGTCCGGCGCTTTCCGGGACCGCAAGCTTTATCAGCTGCCGCCGATTGCGGAGGGCGTGCTGGGCGTACGCATGGACGCCTCCCTGACCTATCTCACCGCGCCGGTACTGGAGCGGTATATTCGCAAGCGGGTCGACAGCACAACCGGCATCCGGGTGGTCCTGATCTCCGCCTCGTCCCTGAACCAGATCGACTCGACAGGCCTGGATACGCTGCGGGATATCTGGTCAATGCTCGATGCCAGAGGCATCACCCTGTGCCTGTCAGGGCCCAAGCTGCCGGTGCGTGAAGCCCTGGCCCGCTCGGGGCTGGCCACGCTGATCGGCGAGGACCACATCTATGCCACGGATGCCGGTGCCATAGACGCTCTGACCCGCATAAACGATTGAGCACCAGGCGTACCTGGCAGGACTGCGGTCATGCTCAGCTGCCGGCGAGCGCCGCCGGTGCCGGGGCGTTGATGCCGCCGAGATGCCAGTACTGGGGCCTGCCGATACCGGGGATACCCAGGCAGTCGCTGAACAACTCGCCGCCCGGGCCCGGCGACTGCTGGCGGATAGTGGCTCCGAAGTGCTGGTGCTGGGGTGCGCCGGCATGACCCGCTACCGGCACGACCTGGAAAAGACACTTGGGGGTACCGGTGATGGATGGCATCACCAGCGGCCTGATGCTCCTTGAAGGACTGCTGCGCACGGGGCTGAAGACCAGCAAGAGCAACGGGTATGGCTGCGGCCCCGGAGTCTGAGGCCGCTCCGGAGCCCGCTACCCGGGCTGCCAGGTACGCTCTGGCGGAGCAAACCCGAAGTCACTGCCGTCCGTCACCACCACATCCCTGTCCCAGGGCAGCGTGTAGCGGTGGTTCACCATATCCCGCATGAAGGTGTAGGGGCAGTCGGTTGCTCCGCCCCTCACCGCCACGTAACCCCGGTGACCCAGCTGGTAGATATTGTTTTCCACGCCCCAGTGAATCCGGGCTTCATCCACCAGGTCCGGGCGCACCTCGGCAGTAATGACCTCGTCGGCCAGCCCGTTGCCCTCAACCAGGGGCACACCGTCAAAATTCACCACCATGCCCTCCCCCATGGAGTTGAAGGTGCCATCGGTGCCCGCCAGGCACACACTGGCGGTGACCATGAGGTTACAGAATGCATTGGCCTGGTTGGTGATCTTCCAGGCGTGGCGGATCGGGGCAGTGTAACCTGCCGTGCGCAGCATGATATTGGCCCCCTTGTAGGCACATTCCCGGGCCACTTCCGGGAACATGCCATCGTGGCAGATCGCCAGGGCAAGGGTACTGCCATTGGGTCCCGCGCAGACCGGAATGCCGAGATTGCCCGGCTCCCAGGGCTCTACCGGAACCCAGGGGTGCAGCTTGCGGTAGAACAGCCGTAGCTCACCGGTGTTGTCGATGATCACGCCGGTGTTATAGGGGTTACCGTCGGGGTTGTATTCCATGATCGAGAAGCACCCCCAGATGTCATGCTCGCGGCAGGCTTCCCTGAAGGCTTCCATCTCGGGGCCGTCCCGATGACACATAATGGCCGGATCAATGTTCATGGAAAGACCATGCAGGCAATATTCAGGGAACACCACCAGGTCCATCACCGGCGACTGGCGCCTTGCCTTTCCCACCAGCTCACAAACCCGGCGGGTCTGGGCCGCCAGCTGTTCAGGCGTTGAAACATCCGGCAACTGCAACTGGACCAGGCCAATGACAACGCCAGACGGTGATTTGTTCAGTCCACCAAGACCGCTCATGCTGATTCTCCGGTTTGAATAGATACCGGCTGATGCAGCAGGTTCCGTGCCAATGAGAATCAGCGTTCCCGGGCAATGGCCCGGCGCCTATGTATTTCCAGCTGTGCCAGGGTCACTTCCCGACCCTTGGCCTGGCTGGCATGGATATGGGTC
>JBMCIH010000336.1:0-3566 GCA_048617055.1 Marinobacter sp.
CACCGACTATCACAATGAACGGCGCCGCTACCTGGCCCGGGTCCGTCGCAACCCGGGGCTGCGCCAGCAATACCTGCGCAGCCTGATCCGCTATCTGTTGCTGCGGGGGGCCTGGTCCTTCGGGTTCTTCCCGGTAGTGCTGGCATTCTGGGTGCCGCTGGTGCTGGCGGAGTTCAATCCGGTGGTCATGGTGCAGTCGCTGTTGCCCCACCTTGAGACCTTCGTATCGTCCAATCCGGAAGTGCAGGCACGGACCATCAGCATGCTGGTCTCCGGCTGGGTATCCATCGGCCTGTTCTTCTTCCTGTTCGACGTCATCATCCACCCCTTCCGGTCCCCCTTCCAGCAGGAGGCGGATATCCACATGCGCGCCTGGTCCCAGAGCCAGGGCCTGGTGCCGCCGGACGAAATGTGACCCAGGTTGCAATCGACGCGATTGCAGCCACCACTCTGTAAACTTTTGTATCCATACCGGGGTACACTGTTTCAGGCCTCATCAACCTGTGCCTGTATTCAGGGAGCCCGGAGGTTCCTGCGGCGCCATAGCCGCCGGGGATCCGCATCGGTGCTCCGGGTGACACCCAGGAGACAGCCCGGATGGACATCAAGAACGCCTTGCTGGTGGACGACTCGAAAGTCGCCCGCTTCACACTCAGCAAGCTGCTCAAGGGCAGCAATGTGGAAGTCAGCACCGCTGGCTCCGCCGAAGAAGCGCTGGACCTGCTCAGCAACACTGAGCGCCCCGACGTCATCTTCCTGGACCACCTGATGCCGGGCATGAACGGCGTCGAGGCGGCCCGAGCCATACGCAACAACCCGTCCACCGCCCACATTCCCATCGTGATGTGCACTTCCGGCAAGTCGGCGGAGTTCGAGGAAACCGCCCGCGCCATGGGGGTGGATGAAATTCTTCCGAAACCCCCGGTTGCCGGCGGCGTTACCCGGGTACTCGAAAAGCTGCGCAGGATGACCAAAGCCGCGCCGGTGACCGTAAGCGAGGAAAGCCAGGTGCCCCCGGCCAATGACCCGGACATCCCCCTGCTGACCGAAGACCAGGTGGCCATGGCCGCCCGGGCCGAGGTCAAATCCCAGATCAGCGAACAGCTCCATGAACGGCTCGTGCAGCTGTTCGATGAACAGGCCAGCTACCTGCGTCAGGGCCTGGAAGACCACAACAGCCTCAACACTACCCTGATCAACGAAAAACTGGCGGCCCTTGAGGCGATCCTCGATGCACACCGGAAGTCGGTGGCCAAGGCCGTTACCAAAGAGGTCAATGAGCTGCTGAAACGGGCCCTGCTGAGCCAGCAGAAGGAAATCATCGGGACCATGGAGAGGCTGGTACGGGACCGTAACGAACATCTGCGGGACGAGCTGGACCGCCAGCGGGAGCAGGATCAGGAATTCTGGAAGACCCTGCAGGCCGACACCCTCCAGCAGGCCTCGGAAGCCGCCCGCCAACAGGCCGAACAGGTTGCCCTCCACCTGGACGAGCTGAACCGGCGCCGGCGCCCCTCCCGCAACGCCTATATCGGCATTCTCGCCTTTAGCCTGGGGATTCTCGGCACCAGCGTGGCCTGGATGTATGGCCTGGTGCCCCTGTAACCGGTACCCGGATGCCCCCACCCGGCACCGGGCACGGGGCACCCGGACTCACCTCCCGGCACGAAGTTTGATAGAATGCGACCAGCTCTCAAGCCACGGTCGCCTTCCTCCTGCCGGATACTTCCATGAATCACCTGTTCATCGACAACCTCACCGTTATTGATTTCGCTTATCTGGACCAGCACCGTGGCCTGGTGGGCGAAAGCTGGATTGCGGATATCGTGCTGGGGGGGGAACTGGACGAACAGGGCATGGTGTTCGACTTCGGCAACGTCAAGCGCACCATCAAGCGGGTCATCGATGAGCGGGTGGATCACCGTCTGGTGGTGCCTGCCAGTGCCGCCTGCCTGCAACGGGACGACAACCCCGGGTGCCTGAGCTGGCAGCTTTCTGACGGCAGCCATATACGCCACGAGGGCCCCGAACAGTCGGTGGTGCTGCTGGACCACCACGAAGTGGTGCCATCGGCCGTGGCCCGACTGCTGGAGAACGAACTGAAAGCAGTGCTGCCCGCCAATGTCACGGCAGTGGAGGTCACCCTGCGGGAGGAACTGATTGAGGGTGCCTACTATCACTATGTCCATGGCCTGAAGAAGCACCTGGGCAATTGCCAGCGCATTGCCCACGGCCACCGTTCCCCGATCCGCATTGATATCAATAGCCGCCACAGTCCGGAGCTGGAGAAGCACTGGGCACGGCAGTGGCAGGATATCTACATTGGTACCCGTGAGGACATGGATCAGAGCTGGACCGATGCCGGTGGCACTGAGTATGTAAGCTTCCGGTATGACGCCGAGCAGGGGGAGTTCTGTCTGGTACTGCCCCGCCGGCGGGTATGGTTGCTGGAGACTGATACCACCGTTGAACTGATTGCGGCCTACCTGGCTGACGAAATCAAGAAGGATTATCCGGCTGATGAGGTTCGGGTGAAGGCCTTTGAGGGTGTGGGTAAGGGGGCTATTGCAGTTCGCTGATTCCTTGCGTGCCTCCGTTTTTCTGGACTGCGAGTTCCGGGGGACGGAGCCGGGGCGGTAAGGCTTTTCAGGACACGCCCCGTGTACATCCCTGTAGGGCTCGACGAGCGCCATCCCTGGCGCTCGACGGTCCTGAAAAGCCTTCCCACCCCAGCTCTTTCTTACCTTTTCGATAACGCCAAAGCAAAACCACGAAGAACAGAGATAGAACAGCA
This sequence comes from Marinobacter sp., assembly GCA_048617055.1. Classification (GTDB taxonomy): domain Bacteria; phylum Pseudomonadota; class Gammaproteobacteria; order Pseudomonadales; family Oleiphilaceae; genus Marinobacter. Next base: position 2,795 of record JBMCIH010000336.1, read on the forward strand.
GCTTCAGCGCTCGCTGTCAGTTGACGTTGCCCTGCTATTAATCCGTAGCGAGCTGAAGACAAACCGTGCGTGGCGCCAACGGCACCTTTTGGGTATTCACGTCGATAGATACCCAGAGCACTGCCCCGCTGTCGGCGATATCACCAGAGCCTGAGGGGAGTCGGGTTGGGGACATCTTTCAGGACACGCCCGTGAATCCATCCCTGGAGGGCTCGACTGCAGCCATCCCTGGCTGCAGTCGGTCCTGAAAGATCTGGCGATATCGCTGACAGCGAGCATCGCTCCAGATATGTCGCGACGGTGATCTACTCAGGAAAGGCATTGCGGGCGCAATAGGCCATCTGGATTCGTCTCCCTTGCGGCTGACAGTAGAACGGAGCAAACAGAAGTCAAAATCCAGAACCGCTGCCCTATCTCTGTTTTTCTGGTGTTTACTTTGGAGTTATCGAAAAGGTACGAAAGAGCTGGGGCGGGAAGACTTTTCAGGACCGTCCGCAGCCAGGGATGGCTGCGGTCGAGCCCTACAGGGATGTATTCACGGGCGTGTCCTGAAAAGTCTTACCGCCCCGGCTCAGCCCCTGACACTGGCAGGCCTGTAAATGTAAGAACTCCCAACTTACGGGCGCCGCTCAGGATACGACAGTACTCCAGACACAAAAAAACCGCCCGAAGGCGGTTCTTTTGTAGGCAACCCGGTGGACTAGACCGTGTTGCCAAAGTGGCGTCCCCTAGGGGGTTCGAACCCCTGTTGCCGCCGTGAAAGGGCGGAGTC
>JBMCIH010000337.1:0-3560 GCA_048617055.1 Marinobacter sp.
ATAGGGCGTCCGGGCCAGCGCCCACAACGCCATCGCCAGCATCCACCACAACAGCAGCGAGGCCCAAAGCGGCGAGACCTGCGCCACCCCGATCCAGGCCGCGCCCGGCGCGAGCGACAGGATCAGCGGCAGGCGCGCCGGCTCCCACGCCTCGTCCTTGGCGCGCAGGAACAGGCCGACGCCGGCCGAGACCAGCAGCCAGACATAGATCAGCCCCCAGATGCCGAAGGCATAGCCCGCGGGCTGCACCGGAGGGTCGTCCTGCGGCACCGGGAACTGGCATGTCGGTTCGGCGCCGGATGAGCGCGCCCGCCGTGCGGCGGCGGGGCGGGGTGTCGATATCGGCCACCTGCGGGCCCGGCAGTTCCGGCCGCAGGACCTGGATCAGTTTGACTACGTGCTTGCCATGGACCGCCAGAACCTGGCGGACATCCGCGATGTCTGGCTGCAGCAGGGCGGCACCGAACCCCGCCTGTTCCTGGATTTTATTGAAGCGGGTCAGGAAGCCGAAGTGCCCGATCCCTACTACGGCGGAGAAGACGGCTTTGACCGGGTGCTGGACCTGATTCACCAGGCCAGCGAGGGTCTGCTCGCCGATATCCGGGCACGCCTTGACTGATGCGGCCCCGCAACCTGACTGACAACGCGGATCTGCGCCGGTTCAGTACCATGGCCACACCCGCTGTGGCCAGATATCTGGTCTCTGCCTCCACACCGGAGGAAGCCTGTGCCGCCCTGGCCTGGGCCGGGGAACAGGGCCTGCCGGTACAGGTGGTGGGTGGTGGCAGCAACCTGATCTTCTGCGAAGATTTTCCCGGTCTGGTGCTGCACATGGCTGTCCGGGGCCGGCACTGGGAGGCGGTCGACGGCGATACGGCCACTCTCGTACTCGGCGCAGGCGAGAACTGGCATCAGGCGGTACTCTATGCCGCCGGCGCAGGCTACCGGGGCATCGAGAACCTGGCCCTGATCCCTGGCACCGCCGGGGCGGCGCCGGTGCAGAACATTGGCGCCTACGGCGTCGAGTTGTCCGATACCTTTGTCAGTCTGACGGCCTGGGACCGGCAGACGGCAGAAAAGGTGGTGCTGAGGGCGGATGACTGCCGTTTCGGCTACCGCGACAGCCTGTTCAAGCACCAGCCCGAACGCTACCTTATCCTGGAACTGCGCCTGGCTCTGAGCCGCAGCCGGCCGTACGTCGTCGGGTACGGCGAGCTGACACGCTGGTTCGAGGACTCTACGCCCTCGTCCGCCATGGCGGTGGCGGAGGCGGTGATGACTGTGCGCCGACGCAAGCTGCCGGATCCGGAGCAACTGCCCAACAGCGGCAGTTTCTTCAAGAACCCGGTGGTCAGCGATGAACAGTGGCAGTTCCTGCAAAGGCAGTGGCCGGAAATGGTGGCCTATCCCACTGCGGAGGGCGTCAAGCTGGCGGCGGGCTGGCTGATCGACCAGTGCGGCTGGAAAGGCTACCGCAACCGGACGGTGGGGGTGCATCACCGCCAGGCCCTGGTGCTGGTGAACCACTCATCGGGCACCGGGGCGGATATTCTGGCGCTGGCGAAACGCATCCGCGATGATGTCCGGGAGCGCTACGGGGTGCAGCTGGAGATCGAGCCCGGGGTGGTGCCACCGCAGTGTGCCCTGGCGTCGCCCTGAAGCCACGGGCGCTGGAGTATCGGCCCAGGCCCGCCAGCGCAGCAGCGGCAGGCCCGGCTCCTGTTACAGTCCTCGGCGGGGGGAGGCCCCAACGAGGAAAGGCACTATCTCGTCCATCGGCAGGTCCTGTTTGTCCGCGTCCCGACGGCCCTTGTATTCCAGGGTGCCGGCCGCCAGCCCTCTTTCGGAAACCACCACCCGGTGGGGCAGGCCCATCAGTTCCAGGTCGGCAAACTTGACCCCGGGGCGCTCGTTGCGGTCATCCAGCAGCACGTCAAAGCCTGCCTGATGCAGTTGTTCGTACAGCTTTTCGCCCACTTCCCGAACCGCCTGTGACTTGTGACCGTTCAGGGTCACAATGGCCACTTCAAAGGGCGCGATGGCATCCGGCCAGATAATGCCCCGGTCGTCATGGTTCTGCTCGATGGCGGCAGCCACGATCCGTGACACACCGATGCCATAGCAGCCCATCTCCAGTACCACGCTGCGGCCATGCTCGTCCAGCACCGTGGCGCCCATGGCCTTGCTGTACTTGTTGCCCAGCTTGAAGATATGCCCCACCTCGATACCACGGCGAATCTCCAGGGTGCCCTTGCCGTCGGGGCTGGGGTCGCCTTCCACCACGTTGCGCAGGTCTTCCACCCGGCCCAGGGGCAGGTCCCGTTCCCAGTTGACGCCGGTCAGGTGATAGCCTTCGCGGTTGGCGCCACAGACAAAGTCCGCCAGGTGGGCCGCGGCGCGGTCCACAATCACCGGCACCGGCAGGTTTACCGGGCCGATGGAGCCAGGCGGGCAGCCGGTGGCCCTGCGGATTTCCTCGTCCGTCGCCATGGTCAGTGGCTCGGCGATACCCGCCAGATTCTCTGCCTTGATGTCGTTGAGGGTGTGGTCACCCCGCAGGATCAGCGCCACCAGGCCGGCGTCCTTGCCTTCCTCCGCCTCGGCCTTCACCAGCAGGGTCTTGACGGTCTTCTCTGCCGGCACCTTGAGGAATTGGGAGACGGCGTCGATGGTAGTCTGGCCCGGGGTTTCCACCTCGGTCATGGTTTCCTCCGGGGCGGGGCGGTCGCCGGCCGGGGCCAGGGCTTCGGCCTTTTCGATATTGGCGGCATAGTCACTGCCGGTGCTGAAGGCAATCTCATCCTCGCCGGAGGAAGCCAACACGTGGAACTCGTGGGAGGCATTGCCGCCAATCGCACCGGAGTCCGCCACCACCGGGCGGTAGTCCAGGCCCAGGCGGTCGAAAATGGCGCAGTAGGTACGGTGCATCACCTCATAAGTCTGATCCAGCGATGCGCTGTCGACGTGAAAGGAGTAGGCGTCCTTCATCAGGAACTCCCGCGCCCGCATGACGCCGAAACGGGGGCGACGCTCGTCCCGGAACTTGGTCTGGATCTGGTAGAAGTTGGCCGGCAGTTCCTTGTAGCTTTTGAGCTCGTTACGGATCAGGTCGGTGATCACTTCCTCGTGGGTGGGCCCGAAACAGAAGTCCCGTTCGTGCCGGTCCTTCAGACGCAGCAGTTCATCACCATACTGTTGCCAGCGGCCGGACTCCTGCCACAGCTCGGCGGGCTGAACCGCCGGCATCAGGACCTCCTGGCCACCGCTGCGGTCCATCTCCTCCCGCACGATGCGCTCCACCTTGCGCAGTACCCGCAGCCCCATAGGCAGCCAGGTATAGAGGCCGGAGGCCAGCTTGCGGATCATGCCGGCACGCAGCATCAGCTGGTGGCTGACGATCTCGGCGTCGGAAGGGGTTTCCTTGAGGGTGGCAATCAGGTAACGGCTTGCTCGCATTATGGTTTCCGTAACAGAAAAGGTTGTGGGAACGAAAAAGGCTATTGTACGTGCCCTGGCGCAGAAATGAACCAGGCAGCACACGGGCCCTAACCGTCAGCTTC
>JBMCIH010000338.1:0-3549 GCA_048617055.1 Marinobacter sp.
CGCCTGACTGCCCTCCAGAGCAAACAGAACCGGGTCGCTGTTCATGATTCCTCCTGTGCCTGACATTCGCCCTTCTCCAGCGCCGGCCTGTCAGAGGCGCTCCTGCAGGGCGTCGATAAATCCGTACAGGTCCACCACCCGCTCGGACCGGGGCTCGGTGGTCTTGCCCTTCAGGTCGGCGGTGATGATGCCGTCGGCCACCGTATCCTTGAGGGCCTGCTTGAGGCTGCGGGCATAGCTGGTCAGCGCGTCGTTGCCTTCCCGCTCGCCGAGGGTCTCCAGGGCATTCCCCAGGGCGTAGATCAGCGCTGACGGGTTGAAGTGCGCCTCCTGGCCGCCGCTCTCCTGATATTTCAGGTACAGGTCGTGGGCGGTGCCGTGGGGCGCCTCGAACAGCATAGTGCCTTCCTTGCTCTCAATGATCGAGCTGGCGGTGGCCAGGCTGCCCCCCAGGGCGGCGGAAATGTCCGAGAAGATGTCGCCGTCCAGGTTCTGGGAGGGGTACAGGGCGTTCCGCGGCGGGTCGGTGATCATCTTGATGAGCTGGCTGGAGGGCCGCATGATCATGAAGGATGGCGGCGGCGTGTGCTGCTTGGCCAGTTCCCGGCGGACTTCGGTGATGACATTGCTGAACACCTCGTCGTATTCCATGTATTCCCGTTTCAGCCCGAAGTAGACCTCCTTGTCCTTGCGGGAGGCGTCGCGGAAGACCTGGCTGACCCAGTCCTTGATGGCCTGGCGGTCGTTGGACATCAGCAGCATGGGGTCACCCTTGCTGACATGTCTGGCGTGCCGTTCCTCGCCGTCCACCACCACCTTGACGATGCCATCCTCCCGGGCCGGGGCGTTGAAGCTGCCGTACTGGTCGCCGCCGCCGGCGCTCATGCGGGAGATGGACACATGCACGCTCCGGGAGGGAATGCCATGGAGTTTCAGCTGGTTGACCAGCTTGAACAGCTTACGGCCGGTGGTATTGTCCGGCACGCCCCACAGGGCCCGCTCCGGCGGGTCGGAGACGATCCGCGCCGCCTGGGCATCGATCAGTTCGTAATAGAAGCTGAGGCCGAGTGCCTCCACCCGGCTCTGGTAGTCGTTCTTGTAGACGCTCTCGATCACCGACCGCATGGCACCGTCATAGCCGGGGATTACCGTGTCCTTCAGGCCCAGGTAGATGTCCCGCTTCTCATCGATGGCGCGCTGGAAAAAACGGTGGGCCCAGTCCCGGATATCGCCGATGTTATTGGTGGCCAGCAGCAACGGGTCGCCCTTGTGGATCTCCCGCCGGTGCAGCTCTTCCGGGTCGCCACTGCTGCCCACGAACAGCAGCTTGATGATGCCGGTGGCGCGGGCCAGCTCGTTGAAGCTGTCCTTGATGCCGCCGTTGTCCATGGTCATCACTTCGATGTCGCGGCCCACCCACTCCGGCCGGCGCACGCGGATGTTGCGGAACTGGATGTCTTCCCGGGTAATGTTGCCGCCGATCCCCTTGCGTATGGCCCCGTTGGGGGATTTGGTGGCCAGGGGGCCGAGGGAGGTGCCGTCAAGGTCCGGGTGTTTCTGCAGCAGCTCGTCCAGCTGGCTGCGGTTGACGGTGATGCCCGCATTCTTGATGCCCACCCCGTATTGCCGCAGCGCCTCGATGGCCTCGGTCACGGCGCGGCCATTGGTAACCAGGCGATTCTCGGCAGAGAGATCAATCTCCTTGAGCTCGATATCCAGTCGCGACGTAACGAAGGTCTTCAGCAGTGCCTCGAACGCCACCTGAGCCATTTCGTCCCCGTGGAGGATAACCAGTGGCGAGCCGACCTTGATCCTGTTGCCCATCGCATTCTCCTCTCACAACACAGCATCTTTACTACTAACCCTAAGCCTGATTCCGCAGGGGTCAAGGAAACGCCATCAAACGCAGTGGCCGGTGGAACCTGCGGGGCTATCGCCCGGCGCCACTGGCGAGTCCACCCTGCCCCGTCCTGACCAGCTCTGGCGCCGCCTTTGACAGTTGTTGCTCCAGGTACGGGGTCAGGCTCTGCACATAGGCCTTACTGATATGGTGGCGGTCGCGATAGATCAGAACGTTGCCCGCAGTCGGGAAGCACTCGTCCTCATCGCAGAAAAACCGGCTCAGGTCGAGTATGTGGGTGTTCCCGGGCAGTGACCCATCACTGGTCGGAGTGACCCGGGCGAGTCCCTTGTGACGCGGCATCCGGCAATGCTCAGACCCCTCGCCGAAGACCGCCACACAGTCCGATGGTGATCTTTTCTTCCACCAGGGATTATCCCGCACGGCGAGAACCCGGACCCCCAGCTTTTCCAGGGCGGACCACTGCTGGACATAGCCGTCGGGTACATACTCGAGCGCCTCCCCGGCCCGGGTTGCCAGGGTGAACACGTAGTCTGGTGGATTTTTCAGCAGCAGTCTCATCACGTTCAGATTCCACTGCTGACAGGTGTCCCGGCCTGGTCTGACCTCAGAGCTGAACCAGCAGTCGCTCTTGGTCAGGTTGAGAATGGTCCAGCCGTGCCTGCGGGCCAGCTGTTTCAGCGCCGGCAGCCACTGGGTCGAATGGGAGCCTCCGACCAGCGCGACCGTGACCGGCCCGTCCGGTCTGCCATACCTGCAGGGTACTGCCTCCACCTCCCTCAGGCCCTGGTGACAGCCGTCGAAATAGCTCCGGGGCACGTTCTCTGCCAGGGTGAAGAAATGGGGATAGAGCGATTCTTCCCTTTCATAGGCCTGACCGGCGACGGCTGCGGCCCCCGGGTAGTGTGGATCGCCAACAGAAAACTCGTAGCTGCGGGCCTCTGCCCGCTCTGAAACCGTATACAGACTCCAGCCGCCCAGCAGCGCAACCGCCGGCAGACAGCAGGCGGCGCCCAACGCGAAAGCGTGCCGTGTTCCTTTTTTGCTGAAGGAAGCGAAGCGAATCGGCTCCTCAATCCAGCGTGTCGTCAGCCAGGCCAGCACGCCCGCCATCAGAATCAGGGTGGTACCTTCCACAAAGCCTGGCTGGGTCGCCGGCGTCATTACCATGAAGAGAATAAACAGTGGCCAGTGCCAGAGGTAGAAGCTGTAGGCGATATCGCCAAACCAGGCAATGGGCCGGGACGCCAGCACGAGATTGGCACCGTAGCGGCTGTCGCTGCCTCCTGCCAGTACCGCTGCCGCGCCCAGGGTGGGCCAGAGGGCGGCATAGCCGGGGAATGCCCCCTCCACCGGAAGCAGGAAACCGCAGCTCACTATGGCCAGCAGCCCGGTCCAGCCCAGCACGGCCCTGGCGGCGGCACTCAGCCGCAGACGCGGCAGGATAAACACCAGCAGGCCGCCGAGGGCGAATTCCCACATGCGCGCCAGGGTGTCGAAGTAGGCAAAGGCCTGATCCGTGCGGGTGGTTATGACCGAGTAGCCCAGCGAGGCAACGAACACGGCCGCCAGCCCCGCCTGAATCCACCTCGACGGATTCGACCGGGCGCGGGCTGCCAGCCACAGCAACGCACTGATCAGCAACGGCCAGAAAAAATAGAACTGCCCCTGTACCGACAGCGCCCAGT
>JBMCIH010000339.1:0-3544 GCA_048617055.1 Marinobacter sp.
ACCATGGTGTCGGACTTCACCCAGGCCCATGAGGACCTGCTGATGGTGAGCAGCTCGCTGGAGGAGCTCAGCGCCACCAATACCGAGACCCACAGCCACGCCGCTGAAATCCGGGACCACAGCCAGCAGATCCGCGATGGCATGGATGCCATCTTTATCCAGACCGATGCCCTGCGGGATAACACCAACCTGGTGCTGCAGGCCCTCTGCCGGTTCAATCTCGGGGAGGGGCCCCTGGAGGCCATGATCAAGAAGCTGTTCGACCGCCGCGACCAGCTGGCCAGGATCATGGAGGACCTCCATAGCCAGGGGTACAACCTGTTCGATTTCAACTACAAGGAAATTCCCGGTACCGGAGGCCAGAAGTTCGATACCAGCTGGGCCGACGCCCTGGGCAAGCGCATCCAGCCCCTGCTGGACGAGTGGGACCTGGGTGGCAAGGATGGCATTGTCTACACTCTGCCAACGGACGAGAACGGCTACCTGCCCATCGCCCGCAGTGCCAGCGCCCAGCCCATGACCGGTGACCCGAGAGTGGACGCGGCCCGCAGTGTGCACAAGCGCATTACCGTGCGGGGACAGGAACTGAAGAACCTCAGGAAGTGCACCTATCTCAGCATGGGTACTTTTGTGCTCCCCGGATCCGATACGGTCGTGCTGGTGATCTACGTACCCATCCACATCCAGGGCAGGCGCTGGGGCGTGATGACCTCCGGTATCGTGCCCAAGGCCCTCGGTGTCAACGCCTGAGCCCAGCTAGCGCCGTATATTCCCTCTCCCCCGGCGGGAGAGGGCCAGGAAGAGGGGCAGCCAGGCAGCCGATGTCCGGCCTGACCGTGCATATGAGTTCACGCACTCCAGGTGATAAGATGCCTGTTTTGCCTCGGAGCCATGTCATGGGCCTTCTGTTCGAACAGATTGACAGCCAGCCATCACCGCTGGGGGAAATCACCCTTCGCCGGCGCCGCATTCCCGCCCTGGGGGACCGGGACATCTACGAGGTCAAGCTGGGGGATGAGTTCCTCATGTCCAGCATGTTCGTGGATGCGGAAGTGGCGCTGGCGGACCTCACCCTGGAGATCACTACCGGCGACGACCTGGCGGTGGTGGTGGGCGGCCTGGGGCTGGGGTATACCGCCGAGGCGGCACTGAGGAATGACCGGGTGGGCGAGCTGCTGGTGGTGGACGCCCTGGGCACCGTCATCCGCTGGCACGAGGAGGAAAAGGTGCCCCTCGGGCGCGTACTCAACGATGACCCCCGCTGCCGCTATATCCATGGCAGCTTCTTTGAGCTGGCCGACCCCCGGCAGGGGTTCGATCCGGAGCAGCCCGGGCGCCTGTTCGATGCCATCCTGCTGGACATCGACCACTCGCCCCGTGCGCTGCTGAACGAGTCCAGCGCCACCTTCTACAATGCCGAATCCCTGGGCCGTATGGCGCAGCAGCTCAAGCCCGGCGGCATGTTCGGCATGTGGTCCAACGAACCACCGGATGAGGATTTCCTGGCGGTGCTGGAGGCGGTGTTCGTGGCACCCGAGGCCCGGGTGGTGTCCTTCTACAACCCCTTCCAGAACCGGGAAGCCACCAATACCATCTACCTGGCCCGTGCGGTGGGAGCGCAGGCCAATGGCTGACGGCGTGATCGACTGGTCCCTGCACCTGGCAGCAGTCTGGCGCCGTCACCGGCAGGGGCTGCGGGCGATCCGCCGGCTGGACCCGGTGCGCTGGGACGAACTGCAGGGCATCGGCCGCCAGCAGCAGGCCCTGGCCCGCAATACCGAGCGTTTCCTGTCGGGGGAGCCCTCCAACAACGCCCTGCTGTGGGGTTCCCGGGGCACCGGCAAGTCGTCGCTGATCAAGGCCACCCTGAACCGCTACGCCGAGCAGGGCCTGCGGATGATCGAGGTGGACAAGGATGACCTGGTGACCCTGCCGGAGATTGTCGACGACATCAGCGAGCAGCCCTGGCGGTTCGTGATCTACTGCGATGACCTCTCCTTCGAGGCCGGCGAATCCGGTTACAAGGCGCTCAAGAGCGTGCTGGAAGGGTCGCTGGAGCTGCCGCCGGAGAATGTGCGGGTCTACGCCACCTCCAACCGGCGCCACCTGATGCCGGAGTACATGGCGGACAATCTTCAGAGCGAGGTAAAGGGCGGTGAACTGCACCCGGCAGAGGCCATTGAGGAACAGGTCTCGCTGGCGGACCGGTTCGGCCTGCAGCTGTCGTTCTACCCGTTCCCGAAGGATGTCTACCTGCAGGCGGTGGACGCCCTGTTTCCGGACGTGACGAACCGGGAGGCCCTGCACCGGCACGCCCTGCGTTTTGCCACCAGCCGGGGCGGCCGCAGCGGCCGTACCGCCCAGCAGTTCTACCGCCAGTTCAGCGGCGACTTTCAGTAGTTCAGGGGCTGCCAGGCCGGTCCGGGGCGGCGGGCAGGCGAACCTCGAAACGCACACCGCCCACGCCCTCATGCTCATGGTTGCAGGCGCTGACCTGGCCGCCATGGTGTCCGGCAATCAGCCGGACGATCAGCAGACCCTGTCCCAGGTGCCCTTCGCCGCTGCCGTCCCGTACCGACACAAAGGGGTCAAAAATCTGCCCCGCCAGGGTTTCCGGCAGTGCGGAGCCCTCATTGAACACGCCGAGGCGAAGCTCCGCCCCGGACCGGTCCAGGGTGATCAGGATCCGCCCGCCTGTGGGGGTGAAGTCCCGGGCGTTGTCCACCAGTTTGTCCAGCAACTGCACCATCAGTTCCGGTGAGCCCCTCAGCGGGCAGCCCTGTGCCGGGCCCTGCCAGACAATGCGGTGGTGGGGGTCCAGGCTCTGGTAGGCGGCGGTGGCCTCGGCGGCGACCTGGGCCAGGTCGAAGGTTTCCAGCTCGGCATGGTCGAAGCTCTGCTCCAGCCGCGCCGCCTCGCTCATGCCCTGGAGAATGCGGCTGAGCCGGTCGGTGGCACTCCGGGCCCGCTCCCGGTAGCCGGCCCGTTCCTCGTCGGTGGTGGCATGTTCCAGGTTGTCCAGGGACGAGCGGATGACCGCTACCGGGGTTTTCAGTTCGTGGGACAGGCGCCGGGAAAAACCCTCCAGGTAGTCGGTATAGCCCTGCAGCCTCGCCACCATGCGGCCAAACTGCCGGTTCAGTTCCCCCAGCTCATCCGGTGCCCGGCTGTGGGGAATGCTGGCGAGAATGCGGCCGTCGCTGTCCACGCTGGCATCCACCGCCCGCTGCAGCCGGGTGATCCGCCAGGACAGCCAGCTGGCGTAGCCCAGCAGTACCAGCATCAGGGTGATGATGAGCAGGACGCTGCGGGCGATGACCGAACCCAGGGTGTCGCCGGACAGCGCCAGTATCTGGTCAATGGACTGTTCCAGCACCAGCACCCGTCCGTCGCCCACGGCGGCCACCGCCATCAGGTAGATGCCGCCCTCCGGGTGCTGCACCAGGCCGCCATCCCCCGGCTCCCGGGTATGGGTCTGTTCCGGCGAGAATGGCCGGGGTTCCGGCTGATGGAAGCGCACCAGTGCCCGCAGGCCGTTGAGGGT
>JBMCIH010000340.1:0-3544 GCA_048617055.1 Marinobacter sp.
AGGATCCGCTCACGGGACTCTATAACCGGCGGGTGCTGCCCCGCGCGCTCGCCGACGTCCAGCAGCGCTTCAGCGCCACTGGCCAGCCGGTCTATCTGATCATGATGGACCTGGATCACTTCAAGGAACTGAACGACCGCTACGGTCACGACGCCGGCGACCGGGTGCTGAGGGATTTTGCGCAGATCCTGCTCAGACACTGCCGGCCCGGGGATGTCTGCCTGAGATACGGCGGTGAAGAGTTCGCCATGCTGGTGGAGGTTCAGTCCGAGGCTCAGGCCCTGGGCATTGCCGAAAGGATACGGGAGAGGTTTGCGGCGCAACCGACGCTCTACCTGGGGCAGGAGATCACGCACACACTCACGGCGGGCCTTGCCCCGATCCTGTCGGAGCACCGCAGGGTCGTGCCTGACGATATCTTCCGGGAGGCCGATATGGCCCTGTATCGGGCAAAGGCCGAGGGTCGTAACCGGTCCGTGGTGTTTGCCACAGGCGCCGCTGACGGACTGGACTCACAACCGGAACCGGGGCAACTACAGAGCGAAGGCTGATAATCAGGGGAGAAAAACTGGGGGTGGCCCCACCAGCGACACCCCGGCACACAAGTCCACCGCTACGGCTGCTCCCTTCCGGGCCTGACCGGGTTCACGGTTTATCGTTGCGGGGGCACCAGCGGGACCACCATAACGGCGGCCCGGTTTGCCCGAGCGCGGCGCGCATAGTAGCAGCCGGCGGGGGGCGTATCAATCCCCGGGGCGCAACAAATAGCGTAGCAGCCGTGGCTCAGACCCCGGTCAGCGGAACCGGCACCACATCCTGGCGGAACCAGCAGGCAATGCTGTGGCGGGTGCGCCTGGCGGGCAGGACTTCGTGGGGGATTTCCTCGCTCATGAACAGCGCCACCCTGCCCGCCTCCGGCATCACTGTGCCGCAGACCTCCTCCGGACGTTCACGGCTGAACACCTGCAGCTGCCCCCCATCCTCCGGTTGCCAGTCCTCGTTGAGGTAGAGAACCAGGCTCACCACCCGCGAGGCCCGGCCGCGGAAGCTGTCCACATGGCGGCGGTAGAAGTCCCCCGGCCGGTAGCTGGCATAATGGGCCTCGAACCGCTGCAGGCCCAGGAACAGCCGACGGTTGAGCCCGACCCGTATCTCCTCCAGAAAGCCGAATAGCTGGTGCTGGGCCGGCGTCTGGCCGTTGAGCCAGGCAATGCGGTCCCGGCGAATGGCTCGGTCGCGGGTAAAATCCGTGCCACGCCCGACTCCGGCCCGCTCCAGGGCCGCCGTTTTCTCCAGGATATGCACCTCCTGGCCCAGGGCCGCCAGCAGATCTCCGCCCAGACGACCACGGGCATCGCGGATCAGCCAGCCCCGCTCACTGAGCCCCGCTGCAATATCATCGAGCCAGGGTGCATCGGCTTGTGCAGGGGTATCCGGCCCGGAAATCTCCGGATTGCCGATGGCATTGGCGGTGGCCTTGATCATCAATGGTTTTCCCGGCGGGTAAAAAAAGGCATTCTAGAACGTTCCGGGGGCGCGGGAAGCCCCTGCTGCCGTGTTTTTTCATAGGCAGTTACCGTTATCCAATCCGGATCGCTACAGGGACACCCATGCCCGACCTTGCCCATGCCCGCTACAGCCGGCTCACCCGCCTGGAGGCACTGGATGCCATCGAGATTGCCCACCCACATTTCCACGCCGTACTGACCCTGCAGGGTGCCCAGCTGGTGCGCTTTGCGCCGGCGGGGGCGACCGACTGGCTCTGGCTGAGCCCCCGGGCGCGGTTCGAACCGGGCCGGGCCATCCGGGGCGGCATACCGGTTTGCTGGCCCTGGTTTGGTGATCCGGCCCGCAACCCGCCTTCCGTGAAAGCGCTGCTGTCTTCCGAAAGCCCGCCGGCCCACGGGCTGGCACGCACGGCCATCTGGACGCTGGAGGAGCTGCATGAGGCACCGGAGCAGGTCACCATGGTTCTGGCGTTGGAGGCACCAGCCGACGCCCGGTGGCAGGGAGCGGCCAGGGCCTGCCTGGAATGCCGCTTTCGCGCTGACGCGCTGGTATTGGAACTGACCACGGACAATACCGGTGACCGGCCACTGGCGATCACTCAGGCGCTGCACACCTATCTGCCGACCCCCGATATCACCAGATCCCGCGTCCGGGGGTTTGAAGGCGTCGCCTATGTGGATACCCTGAATGAATGGCGTACTGCGGTGCAGTCCGGTGCCGTGGTGTTCCGGGGGGAGACCGACCGCATTTATCAGGCTGCCCCCGCACTGAACATCGAGCATCCACACGGGGTCTGGCACCTGAACGCCAGGGGCAGTGGCTCCACCGTGGTCTGGAACCCCGGTCCGGAAAAGGCCCGCCGTCTGTCGGACTTCCCCGACCACGCCTGGACCGGCATGCTGTGCGTGGAAACGGCGAACGCCGGCGACGACTACCGGGAACTGCCCCCCGGGCAGCGGCATTCAATGGCAATGACCCTGACCCGGAACTGAGCCACAGCAGCCGGTAAAAACGGCCTGCGGCTGATAACACCGGCAATCGCCTATACTCCGGTTAGACAAAAATAAAGGAACACGCATGAGTCTGACAGAGTTTTTCAAACGCCATCTGGTTTCGCCGGAGCTGGACAAACGGATCGACCGGATCGGCAAACCCATTGGCTCTCTTGGATACGACCCCTGGGGCTACAATAACGAAGTCCTGAAAATCGGCTATGCCATCACCCGGGAAATCTACGAAAAATACTTCCGGGTGGAAGTGGACGGTATCGACCGGATTCCCGCCGAGGGGCCGGTTCTGATCATCGCCAACCACAGCGGCCAGCTGCCCCTCGACGGGCTGCTGATCGGCTTTGCACTGGCGTCCCGGGAGGAAAAACCGCGGATTCCCCGGGCCATGATCGAGCGCTTCTTTCCCACCGTGCCCTACCTGGGCAATCTGCTGAACCAGTTCGGGGCTGTGCTGGGGGACCCGGTGAATTGCGCCCGCATGCTGGAGAATGGCGAGGCCATCATTGTGTTTCCTGAGGGCGTGCGGGGCTCCGGCAAGCTGTACCGTGAGCGCTACCAGCTCAAGCGATTCGGCAACGGCTTCATGCACCTGGCGATGGAACACAGGGCCACAGTCGTGCCGGTCGGTGTCGTGGGCTGCGAAGAAACCATACCAACGCTGGCCAACATCAGACCGCTGGCAAAGCTGCTGGGGCTGCCCTATTTTCCCCTGGCGGCGCCGGTGATCCTGCCGGCCAAGGTGCATATCTGTGTCGGTGAACCCATGGTGTTCGACAACGACGACATTCCGGAAGCACAGGTCAGCGCCCGGGTGGAGTTGGTGAAGGCAGCGGTGGGCGAAATGATCAAGAAAGGACTCAACCAGCGCAAGAGGCTATTCTGATGACCTCAGCCAAAAGACCCCAGATTCTCGTGACCGGGGCTGCCGGCACCCTGGCCCAGGAGGTCATCCAACAGCTTCGGGAAACCTGTGACCTGGTGGCGGTGGACTTCCGCGAACAGGTCTGGCTGGGCGATGACATCCC
>JBMCIH010000341.1:0-3535 GCA_048617055.1 Marinobacter sp.
TGGTCGCCCGGAGACAAATGCCTGGTGTTTATGGCTTTGTATTCATCCTGCGAATGTAACCAGCAAAATTAACCCAGCCTTTCAATATCTGACTGGGTATGGTAGTGACGATGAGCCACGCTCTGAAACAAAACCCCGATATCTGATAAGGTTTCGCCCTCCAGGGATCAGAGGCTTAAGCCATGTATTTGCGACCGGGTGTCCTCGAAGAGGTTTTCGACACCAGAACCTACCAGCGCGGCCACCGCTACTACCTGCAGGGACGTGTGTCGGAGCTGGTGGACAACCGGTCGGGCGCCAGCCTCCACCACCTGCGCGCAGTGGTTTCCGGAAGTGGCGGGCAGCGATACCATACCTTCGTCACCATCGATACCATGAAGCCCTGGTCCCTGAGCGCGCTGTGCAGCTGCCCGGTGGGCAACTTCTGCAAACATGCGGTGGCGGTCCTGCTGACGGCGGCGGAAGAGGCCGACCAGTGGCAAAGCCGCCCTTCCATATCACGGGAGGAGATACTGGGCATGTCTTTCCGTGCCTGGTTGGAGGAATTCCGGGCGCTGAGGGAAAAGTCCCCGACATCCGGCCTGGTGTTTGTGTTGAGCACCGGCGACTCCCCGGATGATATCTGTGTGACCTGCCACCGGGTCAGGCTGCTGAAAAGCGGAAAGCTGGGCAGGAGCCAGCTGGTTACCCCCTGGCAGCGGGATGACCTTGAAACCCGCCCACCACAGTACATCCAGAAAGCCGACATCGAGCCCTTGCTGTGGGCGCGCAAACTGCCCGGCGCCTTCGGGGATACACCCCGGATTACCGGCATGGCCGGAGCCCGCTTTCTGGCCTCGGCGCTCGACACGGGGCGGCTGGTTTGGGAGCAGGTGGACAGTTGCCCGTTCTCCGCCGGTGAGCCGCTGAATGCGTCGCTGCTCTGGCGTGAGGATGAAAGCGGCAACTTTCTGCTGGTACCCGCCCCCGAGAGCGAGGCCCGCGTACTGCCGACCGATCCCCCCTGGTATCTGAATGAGGATACGCACAAGGCGGGCCCGCTGAACCTGCCGGTGGATACCGACACCTGGCTCCACCTGATGGAGGCGCCGCCCATTCCCCCTGCCCTGCTGGAAAAGTACGCCGGCGAGCTTAGCGACCTGATAACGCCCACCGGAACGTCGCTGCCCGACAAGATCCGGCTGCCGGAGCACGTCCACGAAACACCGGTGCCCCTGCTGCAACTGTTCCAGACTCCCGGGCCGAACCGGTTTCCCCAGAAGATCGCGCGCATACGTTTCGATTATCGCGGTGTGCTGCTGGAAGGCTACGTTTCTCCGGGGGACAACCCAGTCAGGCATACTGACGGTGAACAGTCCCTGCTGATCCACCGGGACCTTCCCTTCGAGCGCCGGTGTGATGCCCGGCTCCGCGACTTCATCCTGCTGTCCGAACTGGACCGGGAATGGGCGGACGCTCTGCCTGAGGACATGGCCACAGACCAGACCCTGCCAACACCAGCCCAGTGGCTGGATTTTCTCGCCTGGGAGCTGCCGAAACTGGCGGAAGCAGGCTGGCGGATCGAGATGGACGAATCCTTCGATGTGCCGGTGATGGAGGGCTCGCAGTGGTATGGCCGCACCGATGCCGCCGACGAACCTGGCTGGTTCGACGTGGAGGTGGGCATCGAGCAGGACGGCCGCCGTATTGACCTGATCCCGCTGTTGGAACACGCCCTTCAGCACCTCGGCAGCGGCCTTGGTATTGACATTGAAGGTCAGCTTCAACTACCGGAAAACCTTTGGCTGCACGATGGCGAATCGCTTATCCGGGTGCCCTCGGAACGGGTCCGCCCGATGCTGGAGGCCCTGATTCATCTGTTCCAACGTGGATTCAGCGCCGGCCTGGACGACGGCCCGTTGAAACTGCCCCGGCTGGACGCGGCCATGCTGGCGGGCACCACAGCCGCGGAATGGGACAGCAGCGATCAGCTTCGCGCCCTGGGGCAGCGGCTGATGGATTTTAGCGGCCTGGCCCCGGTTGAACCACCGTCAGGCCTTGACGCCACCCTGCGGCACTACCAGCAGGACGGCCTCAACTGGCTCACGTTTCTGCGGGAGTACGGGCTTGGGGGCATCCTGGCCGACGACATGGGCCTGGGCAAGACACTGCAGACCCTGGCCTGCATTCTGGCGGAGAAACAGGCCGGCCGCCTTGATCAGCCCGCCCTGGTAGTCTGCCCCACCAGCGTGATCCCTAACTGGAAGGCGGAGGCGGCCCGGTTTACGCCGGACCTTCGGGTGCTGGTCATGCACGGCCCGAAACGCCGGCCCCTGTTTGAACAGGCCTCCGAAGCGGACGTGATCATTACCTCCTACCCACTGCTGATCCGGGACGCCAGCCACCACGAAGCGATCAGCTACAGTCTGGCGTTTTTCGATGAAGCCCAGAACCTGAAGAATCCGAAAGCCGCCGTTTCCCGGGCCGCCCGCAGGCTGGACGCTGCCAGCCGCTTTGCCCTAACCGGCACCCCGATGGAAAATCACTTGGGGGAACTCTGGTCATTGTTTGATCTGGTACTGCCAGGCTATCTGGGTAGCGAGCCGGAATTCCGGGAGTTCTATCGCAACCCCATCGAACGCAACGGCAGTGCCGTGCAACACGCCCACCTGGGGCGGCGCATCCGACCCTTCCTGCTCCGACGCACCAAGGACCAGGTAACCCCGGAGCTGCCGGAGAAAACCGAAATGGTGAAACTGGTGGAACTCACCGGCCAGCAAAAGGACCTGTACGAAACCGTCCGCGCGAGCATGAACCAGAAGATCCGCCAGCTGATGACCGACAAGGGCGTGGCCCGCAGCCAGATCGAAATTCTGGAGGCACTACTCAAACTGCGGCAGATCTGCTGCCATCCGGACCTGCTCAAGAGCAGCCACGAGCCGATGGCGTCCGCCAAGCTGGATTACCTGATGGCCATGATTACCGAACTGCTGGACGAAGGGCGACGCATCATCGTGTTCTCCCAGTTCACCAGCATGCTGGCCATCCTGGAGAAAGCACTATCGAAACAGGGGCTGAGCTACGTCAAGCTCACCGGCCGCACCCGGGACCGGGAGGCCCCGGTCAAGGCTTTTCAGCAAGGCCAGGCGCCGTTGTTCCTGATCAGCCTGAAAGCCGGCGGCGCCGGCCTCAACCTTACCGCCGCCGACTGCGTCATCCACTACGACCCCTGGTGGAACCCCGCTGTGGAGCAACAGGCCACCGACCGCGCCTGGCGCATCGGCCAGGACAAGCCGGTGTTCGTCTACCGGCTGATCTGTGAAGGCACCGTGGAGAAACGCATCCAGGCCCTGCAACAACGCAAGGCCCGGCTGGCGGACGGGCTGTACGGCAAGGCCGAGAACTTCTCCGCCGCCCTCACCGCAGAAGATGTCCAGGTACTGTTCCAACCCCTGGGCCAGGGCTGAATAAATTGGGGTCTGACCCCAATTTATGCCGGGGTCACAATCTGCAGCCGGAGGGCAGGTAAATATCGTTCCAGCCACCCGGGTTGGCG
>JBMCIH010000342.1:0-3532 GCA_048617055.1 Marinobacter sp.
CTTCCCGGGGCACGGGCTGGATCATCGGGGACGGGTCCCATAATCCCACCATCACCGGCCCGCTTCAAACCGCAGGCGCCGGGTGACAGGCAGACCACCATGAAAAACCGGGAATAAAAACTTGCGCCACCGGTGTCACTCAGGTTAGATTTTGCCCATATCGTCAATTCAGTCAGCGAATCCGTACGCAATGAATCTGAACGCTGTTGTCCTTATCGTGAAGCTGGTCCTGGTGGTCGTGGTGCCATCCGGGGGCTTTTGCGTGGACAGACGGCTGACTGACTGACAGACCAGAAGAACACCAGAAGCCCCCGGCACCGAAAGGTCCCGGGGGCTTTTTTTTGCACTGAGAAAAACGAAGGGAAAAACACCATGAACGGCGCGCAGCACATACTGGAGGCGTTCCACCGCCACCACATCGACACGGTTTTCGGCTACCCCGGCGGCTGCATCATGCCGCTGTACGATGCCCTGGTGGACGATGTGGTGGTGGAGCATGTGCTGTGCCGCCACGAGCAGGCCTGTGCCCTGGCCGCCGATGGCTACGCCCGGGCCAGCGGCAGGACCGGTGTGTGCATCGCCACCTCCGGCCCCGGCGCCACCAACCTGATCACCGGCGTGGCCAATGCCCACCGGGACTCGGTTCCCATGGTGGTGATCACCGGCCAGGTGCCCTCAGGCCTGATCGGCACCGACGCCTTCCAGGAGACGGATGTACTGGGCATGGCCCTGGGCATCGTCAAGCACAGTTACCTGGTGGAGCGCACCGACGAACTGCCGGCGGTGCTGGAGGAAGCCTTCCGCCTGGCCGGCAGCGGCCGGCCGGGGCCGGTGTGGATCGACATACCCAAGGACATCCTGCTGGCGGAGATCCCGGCAGTTGCACCGGCGCCGGTGAACGAGCCTCCCGCGGAGCCCGTGGATATCGACGAGGCCCTGACCCTGCTCCGGGCCAGCCAACGGCCGCTGCTCTACAGTGGCGGCGGGGTGTCCCTGGCCGGCGCCGAAGGCGCTTTCCGGGACTTTGCCCGGATCTCCGGCCTGCCCGGCGTCACCACCCTCAAGGGGCTGGGCAATGCGGGTAAACAGGCACCCCATGACCTGGGCATGCTGGGGATGCACGGCTCCCGGGCCGCCAACCGGGCGGTGGATGAATGCGACCTGCTGCTGGTGATCGGTGCCCGCCTGGATGATCGGGCCACCGGCAAACTGGATGCCTTCGCCCCCAAGGCGAAGCTGATCCATATCGACGCCGACGCCGCGGAAATCCACAAGCTGCGCCCGGCGGACCTGGCCCTGCGGGGTGACCTGGGCGCCATCCTGCAGGCGTTCACCGGTGAACTGGCAAGACAGCCGCTGGCCATCCGGGACTGGCAGCAACGCTGCCGCACCTGGCATACCACCGGCGGCTTCCATGCGGCGGACAACGAGGATCCCTACGCCCCCATCAACGGACCGGCCTTTATCCGCCAGCTGTCCCGCATCACCCCGGACGACACGGTGATCGCCTGCGATGTGGGCCAGCACCAGATGTGGGTGGCCCAGTACTACCGCTTTGACAATCCCCGCCACCACCTCACCAGCGGTGGCCTGGGCACCATGGGCTTCGGCCTGCCGGCGGCCATCGGGGCCCAGTTTGCCAGCCGTGACAGCACCGTGATCAACGTCACCGGCGACGGCTCGTTCATGATGAACGCCCAGGAGCTGGCCACCATCCGGCGCTACCAGCTGCCGGTGAAGATCATCATCCTCGACAACCAGTGCCTGGGTATGGTGCGCCAGCAACAGGAGCTGTTCTACAGCAACCGGGAGAGCCAGATCGACCTGGACGACAACCCGGACTTCATCACCATGGCGAAGGCGTTCGACATCCACGCCCTGCACATCAACCGCAGCGACCAGATCCGCCGGGGCATCGAAACCCTGCTGGCCTACCAGGGCCCGATGCTGCTGCACGTGGCGATCAGCCGGGAAGAGAACGTCTGGCCCATCGTAAAGCCCGGCGCCGGCAATACCGCCATGATCGACGAGTCCCAACACAACCGGAAAACCCACAGGGAGACAATGGCATGAACGCCAACACACAGCACACCCCCAGCTACCGGATACACTGCCGCATGACCCCCGAAGCCGCCGCCCTTGAGCGCCTGTGCCAGGTGGTGCGGGTACGGGGCTTCCGTATCGCGAAGATGGCCATGGAGAGCAGTACTGACACCCTGGACATCGCCCTCACCCTGCAAGGCACCCGGCCCATCGGCATGCTGCAGCGCCAGCTGGAGAAGTTGCAGACGGTGGTGGGGGTGGAGCTGGCGGATGAGGCCCTGACAGCGACTGAGCGGTCGGCCTGAGGTCTGCTCTTCCCTGAGGGCAGGAACGGCCACCGCCGTGCTTACCCAGGATCCGCCCGGGCACGGATACAGGCCCGGGTGTCTTCCGCCCGGTTCTTTGCCGTGGCGACCCTGCGCGGTCTCCGTCTTCGTTTCCACAAGCACGCCCGGGATGGTTCCGCCAGGTGCGATGCCGAGGAAACCGGCACCCGGGGGATCAGGTGATCGGCGTGATCTATGAAATCCATGATGAGGAAAAACCGGACCTGGACCGGCACGAGGCCCTGGGCTTCGGCTATGAACAGAAAATGGTGCAACTGGAAACACCCAGGGGCCATGCACATGCCTGGATGTACTACGCCACCCGCCTGACCCGCACCCTCAGGCCCTACCACTGGTACAAGCAACATGTGATCACCGGCGTGCGGGAGAACGGCCTTCCCGAGGACTATATTGCCGGCATCGAGGCGACGGAGTCGGTTGCCGACACCAACGACAAACGACGCCGGCGGGAGCTTGGTATCTACGACTGGTGAACACATCCCTGTGGAGCAGAAGTGTCACGACCCGCGCTACTGGTCCGCCCCGGGCGCCTTCATGGTGATGATCGCCTGCAGGAGTTTTCCCACCGGGCCCTGGCTGTCGAACAGGGTTGTCTCCACCAGCCCCACGCCGGTGTCCTGCATGCGGCTGCGGGCATCCAGCCCCAGCCATTCGCCCACCGGGCTCCGATGAAGGTAGAGGGTGACGTCTGTATTGATACATCCCAGCTCCCTGGACAGGTTCAGCTGACCGACGCCATTGCCAAAATCACTGAGTGTGGCCGCCATGACGGTGGGGCTGGTTTCCTCACCCTGAACCAGCGGCAGTGGCAGTTTCAGCCAGGCCACGCCCTGACCCCGGCCATCAACGCCTTCAATAACCATTGCCTTCGCCGTACTGTGCAGGCCCACCGGGGAATACCGGTTCTGCCAGCCGCCCGCTTCGGCAATGCTGGCCTCGACCGGCCGGGAAGGAGGCTCCAGCCCGGTTTTCGGAAAACGTCCGTGTTCCGGCACGGAAACCGGCCGGTTCTCGAGGAACAGCGCACTCGCCCGGGTAACCTCGGCCTCCCCGGCGAACAACGACGCCTCCAGAATCTGCAGCCGCTTGCCACCGCGCACCAGGCGGGTGGCTATCGTCAACGGAGAGCTGGGTACGGCCCG
>JBMCIH010000343.1:0-3530 GCA_048617055.1 Marinobacter sp.
GTCACGACACACGCACCGCCACAGGGCGATAGCGGATGCCTCCACGGCTTCTCCATGGCGCTGATCCAGATGGTACCGCTCCTGCAGCGCGCTGATGGTTCGCTCGCGCACGTCTTCGTGCTGGATACGGCCAAGGATGTCGTACAACAGGCCCTCCCGCAGGGCGCCGTCGGCGTAGGTCATGCGCTCGATACCCAGGGACTCGAAGGCTGCCAGCAGGATGGCGAAGCCGGCGGGGAAGATGCTCTGGCGGTCCTCCCGCACCCCCAGGTCCGCCAGACGCCGCACATGGCCCATGTCGATCAGCCGCCGGCGCAGTTCGCGCATGCCTTTCAGGTCGATAACGCCATCGGTGATGCGCAGGCTGGAAAGCACGCTGGCCACCGCCTTGATGGAGCCGGAGGATCCGACGGCACTGTGCCAGCCCAGCTCCCGGTACCGGGAGCGGATATTGAGCAGTTCCTGGGAGGCGTGGGTGACCGCCTGGTCCATCTGCCGGCGGCTGATCTTGCCGTTGGGAAAATAGCGGTTGCGGAAGGACACGCAGCCCATGTGCAGGCTTTCCAGTGCCTGGGTCTCGAAGCGTTCGCCGATGATGAACTCGGTGCTGCCGCCGCCAATATCCACCACCAGCCGGCGCCCGGTGTCATCGGACAGGGTGTGGGACACCCCCAGGTAGATCAGGCGGGCTTCCTCACGGCCGGCGATGATTTCCACCGGGCAGCCCAGCACCTGCTCGGCACGGGCAAGGAATTCGTGGCTGTTACGGGCCACGCGCAGGGCGTTGGTGCCCACAACCTGTACCGCTTCCGGCGGCATGCCACTGATTCGCTGGGCAAAGCGGCTGAGGCACGCCAGGGCCCGTTGCTGGGCTTCCTCGGTCAGATTGTTGTCGGCGTCCAGGCCCGCACCAAGCTGGACCTTCTCCCCCATCTTCTCCAGGGTCCGGATCTCTCCATGCACCTGACGGGCAACGACCATGTGAAAGCTGTTGGAGCCCATATCAATGGCCGCAAGCAGCTCGGGCGGGTTGGCAGTGTCTGAAGCCGTCACGTGTCTTGAAATCCTCTTGCCAGCCTTTATAGTGAAGCGCCTGCGGTGCCGGTACTATAAGCCAAAGTCCGCCGGCCTGTCAGTATCAGCGGCGTATCCTTCAGGCGCTTCACAGGTGGACGCCAAATCGCGTAAAGTAACGGCTATCACTTTGCTTATCGTAACGTACAGTTCGCGGCGGTGACGTCACCGTCAAAGATCCAGCTCACCCGGCGCCCTGGCGTTTTGTCAGGCCGGCCCGGTGACAGAATCAGGAAACAGCAATGAGCGGAAATATCGTAAACGTAACCGACGACTCCTTTGAGCAGGACGTACTGAATTCCGACACCCCGGTGCTGGTGGACTACTGGGCGGAGTGGTGCGGCCCCTGCAAGATGATCGCTCCGGTTCTGGAAGAGATTGCCGATGAATACGAGGGCAAGCTCAAGGTGTGCAAGCTGAATATTGACGAGAACGAGCAGACACCACCGAAGTTCAATATCCGCGGCATCCCCACCCTGATGCTGTTCAAGAACGGCAACGTGGACGCCACCAAGGTGGGTGCCCTGTCCAAGTCCCAGCTGGCGGCCTTCCTCGACAGCAACCTCTGATCGTCTGCTGACGCTAAGCCGCCTGCGGGCGGCTTTTTACTGCCATGTCCGACCCTGCCCTCCCGCACCTCATCGGCCTTCTGCTGGCCGGAGGCAAGGGCACCCGTATGGGTGGGCAGGACAAGGGCATGGTGCCCTGGCAGGGCCGTCCCATGGCGGCCTGGGGCTGCGAAGCCCTGGCGGCCGTCACTCCCAGTGTTTTTATCAGTGCCAACCGGTCCCTGGACGACTACGAAAAGCTGGCGCCCGGCCACGTGCTTCAGGACCCGGAAGACCTGCGGGGTCACGGCCCCCTGGCCGGTCTGCTGACTGGCCTGAAGGCTGCCGGACAGCGGGGCGCCGATGCCGTACTCGTTTGTCCCTGCGACACCCCCGGCATCACCCCGGCGACCCTTGACGCCCTCATACTGGCCTGGCGGACCCAGCCCGACCGGCCGGCCATTGCCGAAAGCGACGGCCGTACTCATCCCCTGCATGGGGTCTACCCCGTCATCCTGACCGGGGAGCTCGAGAGCTGGCTGAACTCCGGTAACCGGCGGGTGATGGGGTTTGCGAATTCTGTAGGTGCGGTGGCCGTGGAGTGTCCGGGAGCCGGGGAAGCGTTCAGAAACCGAAACAGGCCTGAAGACTTTGTGGATTCGGCTTCGGATTAGACGACCGGGCGGCCCTGTCTCCAGACCTGCCATCCTGGGGTTTACTGAAAAAGCTCAGTCCCAGGTTCGGGCACGGTCCCGGTCAGAATCCTTCTGCTCAACCCAGTGCTCACCATCTGCCGTCAGTTCCTTCTTCCAGAAAGGCGCCGATGTCTTCAAGGCATCCATCAGAAACTGACAGGCCGCAAACGCATCCCCCCGGTGGGCGCTGGCCACCCCCACGAACACGATCTGGTCCGTGAGGCGCAGGGTGCCCACCCGGTGAATCACCCGCACCCGGCGCAGGTCCCAGCGCTCCCGGGCCTGACGGATCAGGTCGGCAATGACCTGCTCGGTCATGCCCGGGTAGTGCTCCAGGTAGAGCCCGGTAACACCCTCAAGGTCGCCGCTGTCCCGGACCAGTCCGGTAAAGGTGGCAATGGCGCCGGTGCCGGAGCCACTGGCCCGCAGGTTCGCGTACTCGGCCGCCGGATCAAAGTCCGCCTCGCTTATCCGTACCTCGGGCTGATCCATGGCTAGCCTCCGGTCACCGGTGGAAAAAAGGCAACCTCATCCCCCGGTCTGACCGGGGTACCGGGTCTGGCCATGGCCTGGTTGACCGCGATCATCACCGGCTGGTCTCCGGCCAGCTGGCGCCATGGGCCGCCCCGGTCCGCCAGTTGCTGCAGCAGATCGCCGGCGGTCTGGTGGCCCTCGCAGGGCAGGGTTTCGGTGTCCGTACCCAGTTCCTCCCGCAGGCGGGCAAAGTAACGAACGGTCAGGGTCTGGTCAGCCATGGTATCTATCCGAGCAATTCACTGAAGGCGTAGTAGCGTATGGGGTCGCCCTCCGCAAGGGTCGTGTTTTCAGGCACCACCGCCAGGCCATCCCCCCAGCAGGCGGAGCTGAGTACGCCGGAACTCTGGTTCGGGTAGGCGGCAACCACCACCTCATTGCCGGCGACTTCCTTGCGTACACGCAGGAACTCACGCCGGACAGAGGCTTTTTCTACCGTAAAGGCAGCCGGCAGCCACTCACCCAGGGGGCGGTAGCGGCGGTTGCCCTGACAATGTCTTATGAAGGGTAGCCCTGCCACCAGAAAAGTCACCAGCACCGCCGCCGGATTGCCGGGCAGGCCCAGTACCGGGGTCCCGTCAATGGCGCCGAAGGCCAGGGGCTTGCCGGGTTTGATGGCCAGACGCCAGAGGGACAGCTCGCCGGCTTCCTCCAGCACCATCCGCACATGGTCCTCCTC
>JBMCIH010000344.1:0-3529 GCA_048617055.1 Marinobacter sp.
CGCAATAATACTGGAAACTGCATCAGGGATACAGCAGCGAACAACAAATGTACAATTCACAGGAATTGACACTATCCCGGCCGCTACCGATTGACCTTTTTTCACGGTATGGGATTATGAATCAACCTGTTCCGGAGACCATGAATTTGGGTAACGCCCGAAATTCAAGACCACAGCCACTGCCCCTCGTCGCCCTCGGCCTTCTGCTGTCGATTCTGGGCGCCGCTCTGGTCAGTGGCTGTTCACGCCCGGACAGCGTCGCCACCGTCAAGGCCGAGGGGGTTCTCCACGTCATCACCCGCAACGCGCCGTCCATCTATTACGAAGACCGGGACGGACCCACCGGGTTCGACTACGAGCTGGCCCACCAGTTCGCCGAATACCTCGGTGTCGAGCTGAGGGTGCGCCTGGCCGCCGGCAATGATGAAATCCTGCAGGTGCTCGATAAGGGCTACGCCCACATTGGCTTTACCGGGCTGTCCGCGGACCGGGACTGGGGCGACCGGTTCCGCTCCCTGGGCAATGGCCTGACCACCCGGTCCGTGCTGATCTATCACCGCGGGCTCGATCACCCGGAATCCGTCGCCGACCTCCTGGAGCAGAAGGTGCAGGTGCATGTCGCGGAAGAAACCAATCACCTGCCCCACCTGCGGCAGCTGCAAACCGAATCTCCCGACCTGGACTACCGGGTTCACCAGGGCATTGACGCCGCCGGCATCCTTGAGCGGGTGGAATCCGGAGAGTTCCCGGCCGCCATCGTCGATGCCAACGAGCTGGCCCTGAACCACGTGTTCTACCCCAATGTAAAGCGCGCTTTCAGCGTCAGTGACGAGGAGGCCATTGCCTGGCTGTTCCCGGCGGGCGGTGACGGCGCACTCTACCGGGAAGCCCGCGATTTCATGCACCGTATTGAACGGGATGGCACCCTCGCCCATTTGCGGGAACGCTTCTACGGCCACCTGGACCAGCTTGGCTATGTGGGCGCGCTCACCTTTGAAGAACATGTCCGCGAACGGTTGCCCCAGTATATGGACACCTTCCGGGCTTCCGGCCAGGAAACCGGCGTCGACTGGCGTCTGCTTGCCGCCATCGGCTATCAGGAATCCAACTGGCGCCGTAACGCCGTCTCGTCCACCGGTGTGCGGGGGCTGATGATGCTCACCCAGACCACCGCGAAACACATCGGCATCGACAACCGTCTCAACCCACAGCAGAGCATCGAAGGGGGCGCCCGTTACTTCCGCCAGATTTCCCGCATGATTCCCGAACAGGTACCGGAACCGGACCGCACCTGGTTCGCGCTTGCCTCCTATAACGTGGGGTACGGGCATGTTCAGGATGCCCGGCAGCTGGCCAGGTCCGCAGGGCGCAACCCTGACCGCTGGCTGGATGTGAAGGAATTCCTGCCCCTGCTCTCACAGAAAGAGTGGCATTCAAAGACGCGTCACGGCTATGCCCGCGGCCATGAGCCGGTCATTTACGTGCAGAACATCCGCCGGTACTACGATGTTCTGCGCCGCCGCTATGAGCTCGAAGAGTCCGAAAGCGACACCGAACTGATGGCCGGCTACGGCGCTGACGAACTCGCCTTGCCAGCGCCCGGCCAGGAAACCAAACCGGAAGAGCAGGAAACCTCCCTGGTGCTGCCACAGCAAATGGGCATCACACCTCCGACGCTCTGACCACCTCCAGCGCCTGCTCAACCTGCTCCGTGGAAAAACCGCGACGGGCCAGAAAGCCCCCCTGGCGCTGGCGCTCAGCCCAGTCCTGTGAAATATCCGTGAGGCCGAAACGCTTTTCTCTCAACACCACGGCCCGCTCGATCCACTGATCTTCCGCTACCGCGAGCAATTCCGGAGGATCAGACCCTACCCCCCGCTGCCGGAGGTCCGCCTGAATCTTCAGGGGGCCGTAACCGGATGCCAGGCGCTGACGGACGAAGACTTCCGCAAAACGTGCGTCACTGAGCCAGCCCCGCTCCTCAAAGTCATCAAGCACCTGTTCGATAACCTGCGGGCTTGTACCACGCTGACGAAGTTTCAGGCTCAGTTCCAGCCGGCTGTGCTCCCGCCGGGCCAGTAACCGCAGGGCTGCCTCCGGTGCCTGCTGATCCGGGTCCTTTTTTTTGAGCGACTTTGCCATATAGGCCCTTTCCGCCACCTGTTTCCAGAGGATAGACTATGCCACCTGCCCGCATGGTGGGTGGTGGCACCAGGGCGCTGGCGCCGCCGGCCACGATGGCTCGGCAAGCACCGGCTGCCGGCTGCACCGACGGGCTCAGCGCCCGGTAAACTGATTTCCTGAAGGATACCGACATGGCCGCATTTATCCAGAAACTCTTCCAGAAGCGTCCCTCCTCTGCGACCAGACCGGACAAACGGAAAAGCGAGCGGGCACCTGCCCGCGAGCAGGAACAGCCGCAGGACGGCGGGCCGGATAACAGTCAGGGTGCAATTGACCAGCAACGGGCTGCGTTGTCAGAGCCCGGCACCCCCCAGCGGACACTGGCAGAGCTGGCGGTTGACGGCCTGGCGGCGGACATTCGCCTGGAAGCGGCCCGCCGCCTGACCGACCGGGAACTGCTGCAAAACGTGCTCAAGATCGCCCGTGGCAAGGACAAGGGGGTCTATCAGCAGATCCGCCAGACCTTGCAGGAAATGCGTCAGCACGAGGAAGCCGCCCGGGCCACCGAGGAAGCCCTCTCGCAGCTGATCCGCCAGGCCGGGGATCTGGCCGCCACCAGCGACACCAACCTTTATGATGCCCGCGTCCACCAGCTTGAGCAGCGTTGGCAGGCACTGGAGGCCTCAGCGGACAACGATGCCAGAGCCCGGGTGCTGGCCGCACTGCATGAATGCCGGCAACGGGCCCGTGAACTGCAACAGGAACGCCAGCAGGCAGAACAGCAACAGGCCCGCGCCGTGCAGCGTCAGGAAACCCTTGAATTGCTCAGGGACACTCTGGACAAGCTGGCGGAGGGAGCGCCTTCAGTGCAGGCCCTGCCGTCCCTCGATGCTCTGCAGCGCACCCAGGAAAACCGCTGGCTGGAAGCCACCCGCGACGCCGACGTCAGCCGGGAGGAACAGAAGCAGTACGAACAGCGGATGCAGCAACTGCGAGGTGCGGTCAGTGCCCTGCGCCGGCTCAGCCACCACCAGCAGGACATCGACGAAATCCTGAGCGCCAGCGAGCCAGCCCCGGACAAGGCCTCGGAGCTGCTCGACACCCTCGACTGGCCCCGGGAGGTGGCCCGCCCTGAAGCGCTGCAACACCTGGCACGGATAGCCCGGGCCAGCGCGGCGGAACCCCGCCCACAGCAGAACCGGGAGGCCAGGCCGGAACAGATCGAACAGCTGGAGTCGGTACTCACCGGGCTGGAGCAGGCCCTGGAAGCGAACCAGTTGAAGGAGTCGCGGCAGTACCTGAAACAGGCCCTGGGCCTGCAACGCCAGTTGCCGCCCAAGGCTGCCGGACGTTACCGGGCCCGCGTGCAACGCCTGAGTGGGCAGGTGCGTGAGTTGGGAGACTG
>JBMCIH010000345.1:0-3515 GCA_048617055.1 Marinobacter sp.
GCGTGAGCCCCCAAACAGCCTCAACTGCTTGTGGGCGGCGGAAGATACCTTCGGCACCCTGGGCTATCACCGGGCCGGTGTTACCGACATCACCAGGGCTGCCGGCGTCGCCCAGGGAACCTTCTACACCTATTTCAGCAGCAAGGAGGAAATCCTGCGGGAACTGGTGATGGACCTCGGCCACAAGCTGCGG
Organism: Marinobacter sp.; assembly: GCA_048617055.1. GTDB lineage: Bacteria > Pseudomonadota > Gammaproteobacteria > Pseudomonadales > Oleiphilaceae > Marinobacter. Next base: position 194 of record JBMCIH010000345.1, read on the forward strand.
ACCCACCTGGCGGCGGAGGTGATCACGGCCAGCGACCGGCTGGAGGCGGAAGAACAGGGCCTGCGGGCCTTTCTCCAGTATCTGGCCGACCACCCTTCCCTGTACCGGGTGCTGCAGGAGGCGCAGTTCGTCGACGAAGCCATCTACCAGCAGTATTACGAGACCTTCGCCCGGGGCTACACCGACATGCTCGATGCCGCGACCCGCAAGGGCGAAATCCGCGCCGGCAACAATCAGCACCGGGCCTGGGCCCTGATGGGGCTGTCCCACTTCCTGGGGCTCAAGTACGCCCTCTGGGACCAGCGGGCCAGCCAGGGTGAGGGCGCTTTCGACCCCATCGTGGAGACCATGTCGGACCTGTTCCGCAATGGCCTGGCACTGAACGGGAGAGACAGGGGATGACCCGGACCCACTACAACCATGTCATCTACCGGGAAGACAACCGTATTGGTCGTCTTACCCTGAACCGGCCGGAACGCCACAATACCCTGGTGCCGGAACTGCTGGAGGACGTCAGCCGCGCCCTGGATCACTGCCGGCGCGAGCCGCCGGCCGTGCTGGTGATCGATGCCGCCGGCAAGTCCTTCTCCACCGGGGGTGATGTGGCCGGCTTTTACAACACGCCCCGGGCAGAACGGGCCCATTACGCCCGCACCGTTGTGGGCAGCCTCAATACCGTGATCGGCCAGTTGCTTACCCTGCCCGCGCCCACCATAACCGCCGTGCATGGCATGGTGACCGGCGGCTCCCTCGGCCTGGTTCTGGCCAGTGACATCGTGGTGGCGGGGCCCAAGGCCAGTTTCGCACCCTGGTACACGGTGGTGGGCTACAGTCCCGACGGCGGCTGGACCGCCCTGCTGCCGGAGAGAATCGGCCGGGCAAGAGCCCTGGACATCCAGCTGACCAACCGCACCGTCTCCCGTGAGGAGGCGCTGGACTGGGGGCTGGCCCAGTACGGCGCCCGTGCCGGCGAGGAACTGGCCACCGCGTTCACCCTGGCCGGCACCCTGGCCCGTCGCAAGGCTGGCGCCGTGGCCCAAACCCTGCGGCTGAACCGGCCGGACCCGCAGCAGACCGCGGCCGCCCTGGAGCGGGAATGTGAGGCCTTCCTGGCCCAGATCGTCACCGACGAGGCCGACCGGGGCATGGCCGAATTCCTGGGGAGGGCAACATGAACATGTTCGACCTGGCAAGCCGCCGGGCCCGACTCACCCCGGACCGCAAGGCGCTGGAGGACCTGGCCTCCGGGGTCACCTATAGCTACCGGCAACTGAACGAGCAGGCGGCCCGGTTCGCCGCCGCGGCCCGGGGCACCTGGGGCCTGCGGGAAGGGGACCGGGTCGCCTTCCTGGGGCACAACCGGGCCGAATTCTTCGTCATGCTGTCCGGCTGCGCCAAGGCCGGGCTGATCCTGGTACCCCTGAACTGGCGCCTGGCTCAGCCGGAACTGGAACAGCTGATGGAGGATTGCACACCGCAGGTACTGATCTTCGGCGGGGAGTTCACCGACAGTGCCCGCAAGCTCAAGGCTTCCGGCCACGTCCCTGCCCTGGTGGACCTGGACGGCCAGGCCGGCGACTGCCGCCACTACGACGAAGACCTGGCCGCCACAGAACCGGACCTCACACCCCACCCGGACCGGGACCCGGACACACCCTGGTACCTGCTCTATACCTCCGGCACCACCGGGCGGCCCAAGGGCGTTATCCAGACCTTCCGCATGATGATGAGCAACTACCTGAACATCGGCCTGGCGGTGGAGCTGACCGGTCGGGATACCTTGCTCAACGTGCTGCCCCTGTTCCACACCGCCGGCATCAATCTCTACTCCTCCGCGCTACTGCTGGCCGGTGGCTGTGTGCTGGTGGCCCGCAGCTTCGAGCCGGACCAGGCCATAGACATTCTGGAGAACCGGGCCACCATTTTCTTCGGGGTGCCGGCGGTGTATCAGGCCATCCTTGAACACCCTTCTTTCAGTGGCGACCGGCTGCGCAAGGTCCGCTCCTGGGGCTGTGGCGGCGCACCGCTGGCCCTGCCGGTAGCACGGCGGTTCGTGGAGCAGGGCATCCGGGTACGCACCGGCATGGGCATGACGGAAACCGGACCGACGGTCTTCCTGCTGGACGAGGCCGATGTGCTGGACAAGATCGGCTCCGTGGGTCGCCCCCAGCTGCTGACGGAGGTGCGGATCCTGGGCAGTGACGGTCAGGACGTCAAACCGGGCGAACCCGGGGAGCTGCTGATCCGGGGCCCCAACGTGACCCCCGGCTACTGGAACCGCCCGGATGCTACCCGGCAAGCCATCGAGCCGGATGGCTGGCTCCACAGCGGCGATGTCGCCCGCTGCGATGAGGACGGCTGTTACTACATTGTCGACCGCTGGAAGGACATGTTTATCTCCGGCGGCGAGAATGTCTACCCGGCCGAGGTGGAGCGGGTACTGGTGGAGCACCCGGCCGTCAGCGAAGCGGCCGTGATCGGTGTGCCGGACACCAAATGGGGCGAGGTGGGCAAGGCCTTCCTGTGCCTGAAACCGGACGCCTCAGCACCCGGGGAGTCCGACCTCAGTGCCTGGTGCCGTCAGCGGCTGGCGGGCTACAAGGTACCGAAACATTTCACCGTGGTGGATGAACTGCCCCGCAATGCCCTGGGCAAGGTTACCAAACAGGCCCTCAGACAGGACTGACCCATGACCGACGACGCCCGCATCCCCTGTGAACAGGTCTTCGTACTTACCCAGGAAGACTTTGACCGGTTCGCCCGTATCAGCGGCGACCATAACCCGATTCACGTCGACCCGGGGTTCTCCGCCCGCACCCGCTTCGGCAGCACCGTGTCCCACGGCATGTTGCTGTTCAGTGTGGTACGCAGTCTGCTGGCCCAGACCTGGCCCGGCTCGCTCCTGCGCAGCCAGAGCCTGATGTTCCCATCGCCGGCCTATGCGGGTGACACCCTGGAACTGGTGGTGGAAGAGCTGCGCCGGGAGGGTCCGGTACTGTTCCTGAAAACCACCATAACCCGCCCCGATGGTGAACCCTGCCTGACCGGCGAATGCCAGCTGACCCTCAACGGAGAGCAAACGCCATGAGCCTGGAGCGTTTTGATGCCCTGAAAGAAGGGCATACCGCACGACTGGACCATTCGTTCTCCGCGGCCGATATCAGGGAATGGTGCGACCTCTGCCAGCTGGACCAGCACTGGCAGGGCGTGCCGGAGCCACTGATCGCCGGACTGTTTTCCTGCCTGCTGGGGGAGGATCTGCCGGGCCATGGCACCAACTACCTGAAACAGTCCATGACCTTCCACACCACCGCCGAGCCTG
>JBMCIH010000346.1:0-3511 GCA_048617055.1 Marinobacter sp.
CGAGTCATGTCGCGGTTATTTTGCCAGCTGATGAGGCTGTTTTCACACAGCCTCCTTTGTCGGCCTTTTTTATTGGTCGGTATAAATGAAAACCCAAAGCTGACGGTTGGCCCGCAAGCCGCAGCGGCCGGGCCTCGGCGGCAACGGCAGGCCGCCGGTGCCCTTGCACGACAGCTTAGCGGCGGCCCTTTTCCAGCTGGTGTGCCGTCACTGATCAGCCTCGGGGCCGGTCCTGCCCTGACCACCCGGCACCGGACCCGGTGCAGACCCGGAACCGGCAGCCTTTTTCATGAAGGTTTCCATGATGTCCATGGGTAGCGGGAAGACAATGGTGGATGAATTGTTGGTGCTCATGTCTGCCAGCGTCTGCAGGTAGCGCAACTGCATGGCGCCGGAGTTGGTGGACATGACCTCCGCCGCCTCCACCAGCTTTTTGGACGCCTGCAGCTCACCCTCGGCATGAATAACCTTGGCGCGGCGTTCCCGTTCGGCTTCCGCCTGGCGCGCGATGGCCCGGATCATTGACTCGTTGAGATCCACATGCTTGATCTCCACGTTGGCAACCTTGATACCCCATTCTTCGGTCTGGGCATCGATAATTTCCTGGATGTCTGCATTGAGCTTGTCCCGCTCTGACAGCATCTCGTCCAGATCATGTTTGCCCAGCACCGAACGCAGGGTGGTCTGGGAGAGCTGACTGGTGGCCGAGCCGAAATCCTCCACCTTCAGAATCGCTTTCTCCGGGTCCACCACCCGGAAATAGAGTACCGCGTTCACGCGAACGGTCACATTGTCCTTGGAGATCACATCCTGGCTGGGTACGTCCAGGGTAATGACCCGCAGGTCCACCCGGACCATTTGCTGGATACCGGGAATAATGATGATCAGCCCGGGCCCTTTCACGCCCTGGAACCGGCCCAGAAAAAAGACCACGCCCCGCTGGTATTCCGGCAGGATCCGGATAGCCGAACCCAGAATTATCAGCAGCACCACAAGCGGTGCAATCCACGGTACGATGTCGCCAATCATAATGCCTCCTTACGATTTGTGCTCTTCTTGTACCGGACCGACCTGCACAGTAAGGCCTTCCAGCTTGCGGATCTGCACCTGCTGGCCATTGCTGACAGGCTTATCACTGAACGCATTCCAGCGCTCCCCGCTGAACCAGACATGCCCCCAATAGTAGTCGCCATCGGCGCGAAAGTCTTCCAGGGCGCGGCAGGTTTCCCCGGCCATACGCTCTGCTCCGACCGCCGGGGTGCGACGCCGCAGGCCCATAAAGCGGGTGACGGTCCACAACATGAAGCCGCCGGCCACCGCCGCCGTGCCACCCACCGCGGGCAGGGAAACCGCCTGGTGGGAGCCATCCATGAGAATGACCGAACCAAGCACAAAGGCAATGATGCCCCCCACGCCGAGCATGCCAAAACTGGGCATGAAGGCCTCACCCACGATAAAGGCCAGCCCCAGCAGGATAAGCGCCAGGCCAGCGTAGTTGACGGACAGTACCTGGAAAGCAAACAGGGCGAGTAACAGGCAGATGGCCCCAATAACACCGGGGTACAGGCTGCCGGGATTGGCCAGTTCAAAAAGAATGCCGTAAAACCCGATAATCATGAGGAAGTAGGCAACGTTGGGGTCTGTGATGACAGACAGCAGACTGGTGCGCCAGTCCGGCTGCTGCTGCTCGATGGTCAGGTTCTCTGTATCCAGTGTGACCGAGCCCGAGGCCATTGCCACCTCGCGCCCGTGAATCTGGCTCAGCAGATCGTCCAGGTCCGGAGCTACCACGTCGATCACGTTCTGATCGAGCGCCTCGCTGGCGCCCAGGTTGACCGCTTCGCGCACGGCCTTCTCGGCCCAGTCCGCATTGCGGCCGTGTCGCTCGGCCAGGCCGCGGATATAGCTGACGGCATCTTCCATCACCTTGCGCTCCATGGCTGTGCCGTCGTCGCCAGAGCGCTTGCCGTCGTCGCCTTCCTCTTCCCCGTTGCCGGACTCGGGCGCGGTGTCGTCCCCGGGCTCACTGTTCCCGGGCAGCCCCCCCATCTGCACGGGGGTCGCAGAGCCCAGGTTGGTGGCAGGCGCCATGGCGGCGATGTGGCTGCCGTAAAGAATGTAGGTGCCGGCACTGGCGGCCCGGGCACCGGCCGGGGTGACCCAGGTCACCACCGGCACTTCCGAGGCCAGGATGGTCTTTATGATGGAACGCATCGACTCCATCAGACCGCCGGGGGTATCCATCTTCAGCACCACCACCGCGGCATCGCTCTCTTCCGCCTGCGTAATGCCCCGAACCACGTAATCCATGGTGGCCGGGCCTATGGCGCCGTCAATCGTGAGCACAACGGCGCGCCGGTCCTCCGACTGCTGGGCGAGTGCCCATTGTCCGGCACTCATCACCACGCCGAGCAGAATCAGGCCGAGCCATAGGCCCTGGCGAAGCCGGGACCTGCTGCGCTGGGTTGTTGTGTCTGCCATTGCCTGCTCCCTCACCTGGACACCAACGGGCCGTGAACCGGTAACGCCTCTCTGCCCCGGGGGTGCGTTTGCGCGTCAGAACCAGCGCTGGGGAGAGGGGGGGCCGGCGTTGCCGGATGGGCGATCCGTTTCGTTGCCGTCCTCTTCCCCGGGGCCTGCACGCTCACTGTCCCGGCTCGCCATCCGGGTGACCCGCTCACCGATCAGCTGAGGCAGCCCGTCGCCCCGGTCCACCGCCAACTCCACCGCTCTGCGCTGGATCTCCAGGCCACTGACCTCGTCCGAGTAATCCTCCAGTGCTTCCGTGACCTGCTGCCAGAGACGCTCCTTCTCTTCTTCAGAGTAGTCTTCCTTCGCCCGGTGCACTTCCAGCCATAGCTGGCCATTTCGCATGCCGATCTTGACCGGCTGGTAGATAACCTGCACTGACGTGCCCTTGGGCACCTCGCGGACAAAACGGGAAATGTCTTCATTGTACATGCGGAAGCAACCGTGGCTGACCTGCATGCCGACCCCGAAGCGCTTGTTGGTGCCGTGGATCAGATACCCCTTCTCACTCAGCATCAGCGCATGGGTGCCCAGGGGATTGTCCGGCCCCGGCGGGATCATCCGCGGCAGGTCATCGCCACTGGCTTCGTACTCGGCGCGAACGCTCTCCGGGGGGTACCAGGCCGGGGATTCCAGTCCCATGGTCACTTCGGCATCTGTCAGCGGCGACGGGTTGTCTTCCGTGCCCACACCCACCGGGAACACCTGGACACCGTCTTCCCGGAAATAGTAAAGGCGGTATTCCGCAAGATTGATCACGATCCCCTCGCGGCGGGCGTCCGGCAGCACGTACCGCCGGGGCAGAGTGATGCGCGTGCCCTCACCGGGCAGCCAGGGATCCACGTCCGGGTTGGCCTTGACCAGCTCAAGGTAGCCGAGGCTGCGACGGGTTCCGATCTCGGCGAAGGTGTCGTCGTAACGGGTGGTCATGATCTGCAGCCGGCCCGCCAGATCGCCCTCCGGTACCCAGACCGGGGAACGG
>JBMCIH010000347.1:0-3506 GCA_048617055.1 Marinobacter sp.
GAGGGCACGCCGCTGTTTCCCCAGGAGCCGTTCCTGGAAGTGCGTGCGCCGGTAGCCGAGGCGCAGATGCTCGAAAGCCTGGTCATGAACTACGTCCACCTGGAATCTGCCCTGGCCTCCAAGGCGGTGCGCCATGTGCTGGCGGCGGACGGACGCCCGGTGGTGGACTTCGGTATGCGGCGCATGCACGGCACGGACGCCGCCTGGCGAGGGGTCCGGGCCTACCGCATTGCCGGGCTGGCGGGCACCAGCAACGTCCTGGCCGGGGATGACTTCGGCCTGCCGGTCAAAGGCACCATGGCCCACAGTTTTGTCCAGGCCTGCGAGGACGAGATGGCTGCCTTTCGCCTGTACGCCGAGCTGTACCCGGGCACCACCCTGCTGGTGGACACCTACGACACCCGGGGCGCGGTGCGGAATATCATCCGCTGGCTGCGGGACAACCCCGATGTGGAGGTTGGCGGTATCCGCCTCGACTCCGGTGACCTGGCGGCGGAGGCCCGGGACTGCCGGAGGATGCTGGACGAGGCCGGGTTCGACCATATCCGCATTATGGCCAGCGGTGGCCTGGATGAATACCGGATTCAGGCTCTGGTGCGCGACGGCGCGCCCATTGACGGCTTTGGCGTGGGCACCGCCATCGGCGTAGCCAACGACGCCCCGGCCATCGAGCTGGCCTACAAGCTGACCAGCTACCAGGGTGAACCGCGGATGAAGAAATCCACCGGCAAACGCTCCTGGCCCTGTGCGAAACAGGTGTTCCGGCGGGTGGATGAACAGGGACGCATGAACGGTGACCTGATTGCGGAGGAAAACGAAACGGCGGAAGGCCAGCCCCTGCTGCAGCCGGTTATGGCCGGCGGCCGGCTCATTGACGGCGCCATTGCCCCGCTTGAGGATCAGGTGGAATACGCCCGCGCGGCGGTTCAGTCCCTGCCGGAGCCGCAGCGAGGTATTGAGCCGGCGGACCGGGATTACCCGGTGGCCTTCAGCGACACCCTGAAGTCGCGGCAGGCCCAGACCCTGGAGCGCATCGCCCACCTGCAGGACTGGCACTACGGCGAGCCGTCCTGACAGCCTGAATCAGGACTCCTGCCGGTAAGGCAGCGCCTCCAGGGCAGCCTGGTGGTAGGCCTGCACGTCCCGGGCCTCCTCGTCGCAGAAGTCGGCCACCGCCTTCCGGAAGCCCGGGTGGTCCACATTGTGCCAGGAGTGGGTGATAACCGGCTCAAACCCCCGCACCAGCTTGTGCTCCCCCTGGGCACCGGCATCGAACCTCGACAGGCCCTCGTTTATGGCCATTTCGATACCCTGGTAGTAGCAGGTCTCGAAATGCAGGTGGTTATAGTCCTGCAGGCAGCCCCAGTAGCGGCCGTACAGGGTGTCGCCACCCCGGATAAACAGGGCCGCGGCAATACGCCGGCCATCCCCTGTGGCGGTTACGAGGCGCAGCCCCCGCCCCAGCCGGTCCCCCAGCAGGCGGAAAAAGTCCCGGTTCAGGTAGGGGCGCATGCCCCGCTTCAGGTAGGTGGCGTTGTAGAACAGGAAGAAATCATCCAGCACCTCATCCGGCAGGTCCTCACCGGACCAGTGCCGGAAGGTGATGCCCTGTTCCTCCACCTGGCGCCGCTCCCGGCGGATGGACTTGCGCTTGCGGGATGTGAGCTGCGCCAGGAAGTCGTCGAAATTCCGGTAGTTGCGGTTGTACCAGTGAAACTGGCAGCCCTGCCGGTGAAGGGCGCCCGGATACCGCAGCAGTAACTGGTCGTCCGCGTCCGGGAACAGCAGATGCCAGGAGTGGGCCCCCAGCTCCGGCATCAGCCGGTCCAGCGCCCCATGGACCTGTGCCGGGGACAGCCGCCGCCGGGCCTCGGCGGTGATCAGCAGCCGCCGCCCCTGGCAGGGGGTGAAGGGGACTGCGACCAGCAGCTTGGGGTAATAGGCCAGGCCATGTCGCTGCCACGCGTCTGCCCAGGCCCAGTCGAAGACATACTCGCCCATGGAGTGGGACTTCAGGTAGCCGGGCGCCACCCCGATCCACTCACCCCCAAGGAAGAGCTTCAGGTGGCAGGGCCGCCAGCCGGTCTGCGCGGTGGTACAGCCACTGGCTTCCAGCGCCTGCAGGAAGTCATGGCTGATCAGCGGATCGTCCTCACCGGCGAAACGCTGCCAGTGTTCCGGGGCGATGGCATCAATGCTCGCCACGGTCTCTATAACCAGCCCGGATTCTTCTGCCATAGGGTTCCCCGTTGCGTTGCGTCCTGCGGCCCGTGCCGGGCCGTGTCGGTACTGTACGACAGATGACATCGCCTGCGCACCGCCGGCTGTAAAATTGAAAGTCCACGGTACCGGGTCTAGCATTGAAAATACTGGTTCTCAGGGATGGAGTCGTCGGCCCGCCGCCAATGGGCTGTCCGTCTGGCAAAGAGGGAAGCCCAATGCCCATGCGTCCGGTTCACGACAGACATTCTCCCCGACCTCTCCCTGTTGCATGGTCCCGGCGGGTGCGCCGGTCCGCCTCACCGCGCCTGTTCCGGTGGCCGCGGGCCATTCCGGTACTGCCTGCAGAAGCGCGCTGACATGCCGCAACTGTTCTCGCCGCGCGCCAATGGTCTTGTCCGGCTCTTGATTGCCGTCGTGCTGCTGGGGGTGGTGGTCGGCGTGGTTGTTCTCTATGGCCTGACATTCTCGCCCTACGCCACGGGGCAGAACCGGGTGCCCCGCCAGCCGGTACCCTTCAGCCATCAGCATCATGTGGGGGCACTGGGTATCGAGTGTGGCTACTGCCACACCAGCTTCGATCGTTCGCCCTTTGCGGGTATGCCGGACACGGCCACCTGCATGAGCTGTCACTCCCAGCTGTGGACCAGCGCCGACATGCTCGCCCCGGTCCGGGAGAGCCTGAAGACATCCCGGCCCCTGGCCTGGGTCCGTGTGCACGATCTGCCGGACTTCGTCTATTTCAATCACCAGGCGCATGTGAACAACGGCGTTGGCTGCGAGTCCTGCCATGGGCGGGTGGACCGGATGCCGCTGATGCGCCAGGCCCGGCCCCTGACCATGCAGTGGTGCCTTGACTGCCACCGCGACCCGGGCCCGCAACTGCGGGAGGGGGACCGGATTACGGCGATGGGCCATACGCCGGAAGGGCCGGGGGATGAATTCATACAGGAATACGACATTACAACCGACCGTCTGACCGAGTGCGTGACATGTCATCGATAATTGCAAGGGATTCGGAGCCAGCCGGCTACGGCCGGGAGGGCACCGGTTACTGGCGCAGCCTGGCGGAACTGGCGCGGACCCCGGCCTACCGGGCGCTGTCGGAGGGAGAGTTTGCGGACCCGGCCCGGCTGTGGAAGGCGCCGGAATTGAGCCGGCGCAATATGCTCAAGCTGCTGGGGGCCAGCATGGCCCTGGCGGGCCTCGGGGGCTGCAGCCGGCAGCCGGAGGAGCACATAGTGCCCTACGTCAGTATGCCCGAGCATCTGGTGCCGGGCAGAGCC
>JBMCIH010000348.1:0-3504 GCA_048617055.1 Marinobacter sp.
TCATAGAGGACCTTGAGGTTCTGGGCGTTGTCGTCAACGAGCAATACCGTGGGCGCGGCGCTGGCCTGGTCAATCATAGTTTACAGCCGGTTGAAAACGTAACGGGATGATGAGCCGTAATTCATCCGACGTCGATAAGGTCCTTTACGGACAACACCATGCGCACCAGGTGAGCCAGCGAGTGGGTGCCCATCTTGTGCATCACCCGGGACCGGTGGATTTCCACCGTGCGCTGGCTGATATCCAGCTCGATGGCGATCACCTTGTTGGCCTGGCCGGCGATCATCCGCTCCATGATCTCGGTTTCGCGGGGGGTCAGGGTCTTGATGCGGCGCACGATCTCCTGGCGTTCACTCAGGGTCTTGCGCTGCTCCCGGTCCTGGGCCAGGGCAGATTCGATCTTCTCGAGCAGGGCCTCCTCCCGGTAGGGCTTCTGGATGAAGTCCACCGCCCCCTCCTTCATGGCATCCACCGCCAGCGGGACATCGCCATGGCCGGTCACGAAGATAATCGGTAACAGGGAGTGGCGGGCATTGAGCTTTTTCTGCAGCTCCATGCCATCCATACCCGGCATGCGGATATCCAGCACGATGCACCCGGCCATATCCTCGGAGTAGTCCCCCAGGAAGTCGGTGGCGCTGGGGTAGGTTTTCACCTGCTTGCCATCGGACTTCAGCAGCAGTTCCAGTGAATCCCGCACCGCCTCGTCGTCCTCAACCACGTATACGGTCTGCTGGATATCGGTCATGGTTATCGCTCCTGTCGTTGTTTGCCCTGACCCTGAACAGGGTAATTCCCGAATCGACCGGCATATCCGGAACTTATCGGCACTGCAAAGAGATTAATGGATCGTGGAGCCCTTTGCAGCCCCCGGATGGTTTTCGTACTCCTGCCGCTCGTGTTCCCGCAGATCCGCCAGGCGTCGGGCAATGGCACGGAATACCGTGCCCCGCGGATAGTTCCCCTTGCGGTCGGCGCGGCCTGCCGGCTTGCCCAGCAACAGTTCGATGGCCTCTTCCACGGTGGCGACGGCGTAGATATGGAACTGCCCTTCCCGCACGGCATTCATTACCCGGCTGTCGAGCATCAGGTTCTGCACATTGGTCTTGGGGATGATCACTCCCTGGGTACCGGTCAGCCCCTTGATGGTGCAGGTCTCAAAGAACCCTTCGATTTTCTCGTTGGCACCGCCGATGGGCTGGATTTCACCGAACTGGTTCATGGACCCGGTAATGGCGAGGTCCTGCCGCACCGGGATGTCCGCCAGTGCCGACACCAGGGCGCAAAGCTCCGCCACCGAGGCGCTGTCGCCGTCCACCTCGCCGTAGTTCTGCTCGAACGTGAGGCTGGCAGACAGGTGCATGGGGTCCCTGGGGGCAAACCGGGACGACAGCCAGGCGCTGAGAATCATCACCCCCTTGGAATGGATGTTGCCGCCGAGCTTGACGTCACGCTCGATGTCCATGACGTCACCCTCGCCGTAATAGCAGGTGGCGGTCACCCGGTTGGACAGCCCGAACTCGAAGCCACCGGTGGACATGACCGACAGAGCATTCACCTGGCCGGTACGCCGGCCCTGGGTGGTGACCAGGGTCGAGCCCTCCCGGATGGCGTCATAGAACTGGTCACGGATACGACTGCTGCGGTAGCGGGCACTGGTCAGCGCCTGCTCCACGTGCTCGGCGTGTATCAGGCGGGCCTTGTCCTGCCGGGCCCAGTAGTCGGATTCCCGCAGCAGGTTGGCAATATCAGCGGCGTGCAGGGACAGCCTGCCCTGGTGCTCGGCGCTGCGGGAACTGTACTCGATAATCCGGGCCACCGCCTTGCGGTCGCAGTGCAGCAGGGATTTCTCGTGCACCAGGCTGGCAATGAACTTGGCGTACAGCACCTGGCTCTCCGGGGTGCGGCGCATCTCGTTCTCGAAGTCCGCCGTGACCCGGAAGAGTTCGGCGAACTCCGGGTCGTGCTCCTGCAGCAGCATCCAGGTCTCCCGGTCTCCGAACAGCACGATCTTCACATCCAGCGGGATGGGTTCGGGTTCCAGGGAGATGGTGCCGGACAGGGTCAGTTCCCGCTCCAGGGAATTGATCATCACGGACTTGTTACGCAGGGCCCGTTTCAGTCCGTCCCATACAAACGGCTGCTCCAGCACCTTGATGGCGTCCATCAGCAGGTAGCCGCCGTTGGCCCGGTGCAGACTGCCGGGGCGAATCAGGGAGTAGTCGGTGAATACCGTGCCCTTGAACGTCACGTTCTCCACATAACCGAACAGGTTGTGGTAGGTGGGATTGTCCTCCACCACCACCGGCACTTCATCGACCTTCTGGTGCACCAGCAGGTTGACCAGATAGCGGCGGGGCATCTTTTTGTCCAGTGACGCATAGGCAATGGCGGCCTGTTCGTCGTTGTCGTCGAGGAAAATATCGAGATTCTCGGCCAGATCTTTGCGCACCGCCTCAAGGTAGGCCACCACATCCGGCAATTCCCGGTAGCGCTTTTCCAGCTCATCGATCTGGTGGCCGGAAATCGCCTCGAGGGTTTCCTGGTTCAGCGCCTGCTGTTTTTCTGCGTACTCCTGCTCCCAGTCCGCGATCTTGCGAACCGCCTGGCGCAGCTTCTTCTCAAGCTTGTTGATATCCTCTTCAAACCGGTTGCGCTGGGCCTCGGTGAGCTGGGCGAAGGTTTCTGCCGTGTGGGGTTCGTCGCCGTTCATGGCTACCAGCCGGTAGCCGCCCGGTGTGGTCAGGGTCAGGCTGATTTTCTTCCGCCTGGCCTGACTGGCGACCTTTTCCAGTTCGTCTTCCTGCTTCTTGCTGTATTCGTTCTTCAGCTGTTCGGCCCGCTCCAGGAAACTGTCGCTGTCGAAGGTCTGGGGAATCATCTTCACCAGGCGCGACATCAGCTTTTCCATATCCTGCTTCAGGCTGGTGCCCTCGCCCGCCGGCAACCGGATCAGGCGCGGAACCCGGGGGTCGTCGAAATTGGCTACGTAGCACCAGTCGTGGGTCCTGTGTTCTTCGTCGGCATGGTGCTCCAGGTAACGCAGCATCATGGTGCGCTTGCCCAGCCCGTTGCGGCCGACTGCGTAGACGTTGTACCCGCCATGGGGCATGGAAAGGGCAAAGCGGACCGCTTCCTGGGCCCGGTGCTGGCCCACGATTTCAGCCAGCGGTTCAAGCTGGCGGGTGGTCTTGAAGGGGAGGTCCTTTAGTACGCAAGCCTTGTAAAGCTGACTCAGGGGCAATGCCTTCAATGTGATGTCCTGTCGTTACCGGATGAGATGATCTGAACATTGGGAAGCCTGATAGCCCAGGCAGGCAGTTTCTTCCCGGCGAAACCCGACATTGTAGGATGTTGAGAGGCAACTGTCGCCTTCACCTGGGCCCGGGCGCCAGTATGGGGACCAGCGCATACTTTTTGTTTAAAGTATGACCAGGCGAGGCCGTTAGGCAATCAGCAGTTCATGTATTGTCGGGGCAGACACATCCGGTCTGCCCGCCCCGT
>JBMCIH010000349.1:0-3478 GCA_048617055.1 Marinobacter sp.
GTCTGCCACCAGAGGTAGACCACCGCAAAGGGCAGCAGCAGGCGGTAACACAGGGAATAGAGGGCGTGCAGCATGGGGGCTCCGTAACACATTGGCAGGGTCATTCTAGCGAATAGCGCGGTGAGCGCCACTGACACCACGGGACGAGCCCTGTAGAATCCTGAACCCGAATGGTTTAACGGAATTGACGGCAACGTGAAGCGTAAACATCGTAACCGGACACGGGACCTGGACTACAGCCACTATCTGCATCCCCGCTGGTGGCCCACCTGGTTGCTCATCGGGCTCATGTGGCTGATGGCTCACCTGCCCCTCCGCTGGCAGTGGGGGACAGGCCGGCTTATCGGGGAGCTGGCCTGGCGGCTGCTGCCCCGGCGGCGCCACATTACCGAGGTCAATATTCGCAGTTGCTTCCCGGAACTTCCTCCGGAAGAACAACAGGCACTGGTACGCAAGTCATTCCACTCCAATGGTATCGGGATGATGGAAATCGGAGTGGCCTGGTTCCGCACGCCTTCCGACTTTTCCGGCGTCACCCGCATTCATGGGCTTCAATACCTCGACCACGCCCTGTCTCGGGGCAAGGGGGTGTTACTGCTGGGCGGTCACTACAGCACCCTCGATCTCGGCGGCACCCTCACCACGGAGGTCATTGAGGCGGATGTCATGCAAAGGGACCACAACAACCCCTTGATGAACGCCGTCATGACCCGGGCCAGGGCAAGGCGTTACGGCGCTGTACTGGACTCCAAGGATCTCAGAGGTCTGCTGAAACGGCTGAAAATGAACCGGACAGTGTGGTATGCGACCGACCAGGACTACGGCCGCAAAGGGATTGTGTTCGCACCCTTCTTTGGGGTCCCTACCGGCACCATCACCGCCACTTCCCGCATTGCCGAACACAGTGGTTGTGCCGTTGTCCCATTCAGCCACTTCCGCCGGGAAAATGGGCCGGGCTACGACATCTACTTTCATCCGGCGCTGGAGAACTTTCCCAGCGGCGACGAACTGGCGGATGCCACCCGCACCAATGAGGCCATCGAGCGGGAAATCCGCCGCCACCCCGATCAGTACCTGTGGATGCACCGGCGTTTCAAGACCCGGCCCAACCCGGAGGATCCGGATTTTTACGGCGGGCAGGGCAAGCGCCGGCGCAGGAAAAAACACGGGGGCTGAGCCACACCGGCCAGCTTGCCCGGCTGGCCCTTTGGTGTTAGCTTCCCCTCAGCCCGTTGTCCCGACAGGAACCTCCCGTTCATGGCGCTTAACAGGACCTCTCTTGCCATATTTGCCCTGCGGCTGGCCGGCAAACTGTCGTTCACCATGGCCCAGCGCATTGGCCGGGTGCTGGGCACGCTGGGCTGGTGGTTTCCTACCCGCTCCAGGCAGGTCACCACCGCCAATATCAATCTCTGCTTTCCGGACATGCCCCACGACCAGCGGCAGCGACTGATCCGCTCCAGCCTGCGGCATACCGGCCAGACCTTCACCGAGATCCCGCTGATGTGGGAGTGGCCGGTGGAGAAATGCCTGAGCCTGATCCGGGAGGTGGAGGGTGTTGAGCTGATCGACAGCGCACTGGCCGAAGGCAGTGGAGTGGTGCTGCTGGCCCCTCATCTGGGGAACTGGGAACTGGCGGGCATCTACTTCTCGTCCCGCTACCGGATGGCGGCACTCTACAGCCCGCCCCGGTTGCCGGGGTTCGAGGACTACATGATCCGCGTGCGCGAGCGCGCCGGCTCCACCCTGGTCCGTGGCGACCGCCGGGGCCTGGTGCGCATGGTCAGCATCCTCAAGGGCGGCGGCATTGCCGGCATTCTGCCCGACCAGAGCCCTCACAGAAACAGCGGCTACGCCTATGGCCCCTTCTTCGGCATCAATGTGCGCACCATGACCCTCGCCCCCAAGCTCATCGCCAGGTCCGGCGCAGCTTCGTTCACCACCTATGCCCAGCGTCTCAGAGACGGGCAGGGCTTCCGCATTGTAGTTCGTCCCACCGAGCCGGGAATCGACAGTAGCGATCCCGTCGAGGCGGTGACCGCCCTTAACCGGTCAGTGGAAAAATGCGTGCGGGAGGTGCCGGAGCAGTACCAGTGGGAGTACAAACGCTTTCGCCATCGCACACCTGGTGAAGTCAACCCCTACAATCCCGCCGTACGGTGCAAGTAAGGGCTCAGCGATTTCCCTGACGGACACCCGGGGCACCGACCATGTATAATCCCCCACTGTTTCACATTCCTGACACTGGTGCTTATGCCCGCAAACGAAACGACACCCAGGGCGATGGGTGTGGTGATTACCACCTATAATTCCCCCACCTGGCTCGGCAAGGTACTGACCGGGTACGAGAACCAGTCGGACAGCGACTTCCGGGTGGTCGTGGCGGATGACGGATCCACCGACGAGACGCGGCAACTGATCGACAGCTTTCGCGAGCGGGGCATGCTCGCCATCGACCATGTCTGGCACGAGGACAGGGGCTTTCGCAAGTGCGAAATCCTGAACAAGGCCATCCGTGAGACGGACTGCGACTACCTGATCTTCACCGACGGCGACTGCATCCCCGAGCCGGACTTCGTTGCCACCCACCGGCGTCTGGCGGAACCGGGCCATTTTCTGTCCGGCGGCTATATCAAGCTCACCATGCCCGTTTCCGAGAAGATCACCCACGACGACATTCGCAGTGGTGTGATTTTCGATCCCCGGTGGCTGGTAGCCAATGGCCAGCCGAAAAACCACAAGCTCTGGAAGCTCTCGCCCTCAAAGAGCTTTCGCAGGCTGCTCAACACCATTACCCCGGCGGCGGCCAGCTGGAACGGCATGAACAGCTCCACCTGGACCCGGGACCTGATCGCCGTCAATGGCTTCAACGAGGACATGCAGTACGGCGGCCTGGACCGGGAGCTGGGCGAGCGGCTGTGGAACTACGGGCACAAGTCCAAGCAGATCCGCTACAGCACCGTATGCCTGCACCTGGACCATGCCCGGGGCTACTCCAAACCTGAAATCTGGGCGAAGAACCGGGCCATTCGTCAGGCGGTGAAAAAGCACCGGACCTGGTGGGCCGGAAACGGGCTCAAAAAGTAACAATATTATTGTGTAACCAAAATTTACGTCGCGAGAAGATTTGATGAAAGTTAAAGAGTACCCCCCCTCGCTGTGGCGAATGGCCGTGTTAAAGGCCAGAACACCCCGTCAAGACGGGCGAAAGCGCGCTACTAACGTGATTGTTTCACTGACATCAATAGCCTCCCGTTTGAAGCTGGTTCATTTCGCTGTTCGAAGCGTAATGAATCAATCGGTTACGCCCGACAAGATTATCCTATGGCTCGGAGAGGACGCCAAAGAAGCCATTCCTGCAAGCCTCGAACAGCTTGTCGGACAAGGTTTTGAGATTCGGTTCAGGGAAGACGTGGGGCCACATACCAAGCTGGTTTATTGTCTGAAAGAATTCCCCGACCACACCATAGTGACCTGT
>JBMCIH010000350.1:0-3473 GCA_048617055.1 Marinobacter sp.
GCGGCGTCCAGCACGAACGTCTGGCCCGCCTTCAGGGCCACCTTGTTGTCCCGGAAGCGGGCGATGCGCAGCTTGGGACCCTGCAGGTCGGCGAGTATGGCCACGAAGCGGCCGGCCCTGGCAGCCGCCTCCCGCACCTGGCGTGCCCGTTCGCGGTGCTCGGCGGCACTGCCATGGGAAAAGTTGAGCCGGGTGACGTCCACTCCGGCGTGTACGATGCGCTCGAGGGCTTCCGGCGAGTCGGTGGCGGGGCCGAGGGTGGCAACGATCTTGGTGCGCCTGAGCTGCTCTGGCATAGCGTAGCGATTCCTTGTCAGGAGGGCTGCCCGGCAGTCGGCTGGCAATGACGGCTGCCGGTCACAAGCCCATAATGGTAGTGTCAGATTGTAACAGAATGGTGAAGGAAGGCGGCGATGCACCCCACTGTGACAAAGGTAACGGACCGCATTATCAGGCGCAGCCGGGACAGCCGGCAAGACTACCTTGGGCGAATGGAGACCCTCGGGCGCGCATCGCCCCAACGCGCCGAACTGTCCTGTGGCAACCTGGCCCACGGTTTTGCCGCCTGTGAGCCAGGCGACAAGCAGACCCTGAAGCTGATGAACCGGGCCAATGTGGCGATTGTCTCAGCCTACAACGATATGCTGTCGGCCCATCAGCCCTACGCTGGCTTCCCCGATGTCATCCGCCAGGCGGCCCATGGCATGGGCTCGGTGGCCCAGTTTGCCGGCGGTACACCCGCCATGTGTGATGGTGTCGCCCAGGGGCAGTCGGGTATGGAACTGAGCCTGGTGTCCCGGGATGTGATCGCCATGAGCACCGCGGTCGCCCTGAGCCACAACATGTTCGATGCCACCCTCCTGCTGGGCATCTGTGACAAGATCGTACCGGGGCTGCTGATCGGCGCGCTCACTTTCGGCTACCTGCCCACCGTGCTGGTGCCTGCCGGCCCGATGCCGTCCGGGCTGCCCAACAAGGAGAAGCAGCGAATCCGCCAGCTCTATGCCGAGGGCAAGGTGGGCGAAGAGGAACTGCTTGAGGCGGAGAGCCAGTCCTACCACAGCCCCGGCACCTGCACTTTCTACGGTACCGCCAACAGCAACCAGTTGCTGGTGGAGGTGATGGGGCTACACCTGCCCGGGGCGGCTTTCGTCAACCCGGGCACGCCCCTGAGGGAGGCACTCACCCGGGCGGCCACCGAGCAGGTTATCCGCCTGTCCCGGCCCAACGGTGGCCGCCTGGGGCTGGCGCACATGGTGTCGGAGAAGAGCATCGTCAATGCCCTGGTGGCCCTGCTGACGACCGGGGGTTCCACCAACCACACCCTGCACTGGGTAGCCATCGCCCGGGCCGCCGGCATCCGGATCGACTGGAACGACTATGCCGAGCTGTCCCGGGTAACGCCGCTGCTGACACGCATCTACCCCAATGGCGAGGCGGACGTGAACCATTTCCACCAGGCCGGCGGTACCGCCTTCCTGATCCGCGAACTGCTGGATGCGGGCCTGCTCCATGAGGATGTGGAAACGGTCATGGGGCACGGACTGAGGTCCCATACCCGCATCCCTGCCCTGGAGAATAATGCTCTGGTCTGGCACCCGGCGCCGGCCAAAACCAGCGACGGCGGAGTGCTGAGGCCAGTGTCCGTGCCCTTCGATGGGGAAGGGGGGCTGAAGGTGGTGGAGGGTAATCTGGGCCGGGGAATCATCAAGACCTCGGCGGTGGCGTCGGAACACCGGGTGGTGGAGGCGCCGGCCAGGGTGTTCGCCGACCAGTGGGAACTGGCCCACGCCTTCGGCCGGGGCGAGCTGGACACCGATTTCGTGGCGGTGGTTCGCTGGCAGGGCCCGGCGGCCAACGGCATGCCCGAGCTGCACAAGCTCACCCCCTATAGGGGCAGCCTGCAGGACCGGGGCTACCGGGTGGCGCTGGTCACCGACGGGCGCATGTCCGGCGCCAGCGGCAAGGTGCCGGCGGCCATCCACGTCTATCCGGAGGCCGCCAGGAACGTGGCCCTGTCGCGGGTCCGCGATGGTGATATGATTCGGGTGGATGCTATCCGCGGTGAGCTGTCGGTCAACCTAACCGGCCACGAGCTTGCCGGCCGCGAGCCGGCCCGGGCCGATCTGTCCGCCAGCCGGGCGGGGCTGGGCCGGGAGCTGTTCGCCTGGTTCCGACAGGGGGCGTCGGAGCCGGAACAGGGGGCCACCCTGTTCGGGAATGAGCCACACCAACAATAACAGGGAGCACCGCCGACCATGACTCAGTACCTGCTGGCCATTGACCAGGGCACCACCAGTTCCCGGGCCATACTCTTCACCCCGGAAGGACAGATCCACGCCGCGGAACAACAGGAGTTCGAGCAGATCTACCCCGGCAACGGCTGGGTGGAGCATGACCCGGAGGCCATTTGGCAGACCGTGGTGGCCACCTGCCAGGCGGTGCTGGACAACAACGGTGTGACCGCCGGGCAGATTCTCGGGGTGGGCATCACCAACCAGCGGGAAACCACTGTGCTGTGGGACCGGCACACCGGTGAGCCGGTCTATAACGCCATTGTCTGGCAGGACCGGCGCACCGCGGGGCTGTGCCAGCAGTTCCGGGACGATGGTCATGAGGCGGTGGTTACCGAACGCACCGGGCTGCTTGTCGATCCCTATTTCTCCGCCACCAAGATCCGCTGGATCATGGACAATGTGGATGGGGTGCGGGAGAGGGCCCGGCGGGGTGAACTGGCCTTCGGTACCATCGACACCTTTCTGCTGTGGCGCCTGACCGGTGGCCGTTCATTCCTCACCGACGCCACCAACGCCTCCCGCACCATGCTGTTCAATATCCACGACCAGCGCTGGGACCCGGACCTGCTGGCGCTGTTCGACATTCCGGAGGGCCTGCTGCCGGAGGTCCGGGACTGTGCCTCGGACTTCGGCACCATTGCCGCGGGGCTGCCCGCCGCCGGCGCGACCATCGGCGGCATGGCCGGCGACCAGCAGGCGGCCCTGTTCGGCCAGACCTGCTTCGAGGAAGGCACGGCCAAGAGCACCTACGGCACCGGCTGTTTCCTGATACTCAACACCGGCGAGCGGGCCCTGAAGTCGTCCAACCGGCTGCTGACCACCGTGGGCTACCGCCTCGACGGCCGGACTACCTACGCCCTGGAGGGCAGCATCTTTATCGCCGGGGCCGCGATCCAGTGGCTGCGGGACGGCCTCAGCCTGATCCGCATGGCGGACGAGTGCGAACTGCTGGCGCAACAGACCCCGGTGGACCATGGTGTCTACCTGGTGCCGGCCTTTACCGGCCTGGGCGCGCCCCACTGGGACCCCAAGGCCCGGGGCGCCATGTTCGGGCTGACCCGTGACACCGGCATCAAGGAGATCGTCACCGCCGGGCTGCAGTCGGTGTGCTACCAGACCAAGGACCTGCAGAAGGCCATGGAGGACGACGGGGTGCGTCCGGTGGCACTGCGGGTG
>JBMCIH010000351.1:0-3465 GCA_048617055.1 Marinobacter sp.
TTCGTCTCTCCCCGGCCAACGTTCAACAGAACCTGGTAGAACATCCAGCAGAACAGCAGCACAATCAGAAAGTATATCAGCGAAAAGGCGGCAGCAGGCCCGAGGTCGAACTGCCCCACTGCGACCTTGACCAGATAAATAGACAGAAACGTGGTGGCGTTGCCCGGCCCGCCGCCAGTGAGCACGAATGGCTCGGCATAGATCAGGAAGCTGTCCATGAAGCGCAGAAGCAGCGCAATGGTCAGCACGCCGCGCATTTTTGGCAGCTCAATGTACCAGAACGTGGCCCAGCGCGAGGCGCCGTCGATCTTGGCAGCCTGGTAGAAGGCCTCAGGGATGGCCCGCAGGCCGGCATAAGCCAGCAAGGCCACCAGCGGGGTCCAGTGCCAGACCTCCATGAGCATCAATGTGACCCAGGCGTCCAGGGGGTGGGCCGTATGGTCGAATGCCAGACCCAGTGAATTGATGGTCGCTCCGAAGAGCCCGATGTCCGGCCGGGTGAAGATGATCCAGATGGTGCCGATGACGTTCCAGGGGATCAAGAGGGGCAGAGCCAGGATCACCAGGCTGGCAGAAGACGTCCACCCCTTTTTGGGCATGAGCAGCGCAATGAAGATACCCAAAGGCATCTCGATAAGCAGCACCAGCCCCGAAAACAGGAACTGCCTGACGTAAAAGGGCCGCCCCGGAAGGGCAGCCCTTGTGACGGTTCAGCCGGACGGCTTGTCCCCGTGCTGGTAGATGTGCACGTCCCGCTGGGGGAACGGGATGGTGATGCCCTCGGCGTCGAAGGCCTTCTTGATCTTTTCCTGCATGTCCCAGTAGACCGGCCACAGGTCGTCGGTGCGGGTCCAGGGGCGCACGATAAGGTTCACCGAGTTGTCGCCCAGGGAGCCCACGGCAATACGGGGCTCGGGTTCCGGCAGTATGCGGTCGTCCTCGTCCAGGCAGCGCTTGACGATGGCCTTGGCCTTGTCGACGTCGTTGTCGTAGTGAATGCCGAAGGTGAGGTCACAGCGACGGGTGTCGTAGTAGCTGACGTTCACCAGCGACGCGTTGGCCAGCGAGCCGTTGGGAATGATGATGCGACGGTTATCGAAGGTGTTGACGATGGTGTAGAGGATGTTGATCTCGTCCACCGCCCCCAGGAAACCTTCAGCCTCGATGGTGTCGCCCACCCGGAAGGGTTTGAAGATCAGAATCAGCACCCCGCCGGCGAAGTTCGCCAGGCTGCCCTGCAGGGCCAGACCGATGGCCAGGCCGGCGGCACCGATAATGGCAATGAAGGACGTGGTGGCAATGCCCACCATGGAGGCGACGGAAATCAGCAGCAGGATCTTGAGTATGATGCTGACCAGGCCACACAGGAACTTGTTGAGGCTGGGGTCCTTGGCCTTGAGCCGGGCGTCCAGCACATTGACCACGCGCCTGATCAGCCACAGGCCCACGAGCAGGGTGACAAGGGCCAGGACCACCTTGGGGGTGTACAGCAGCACCATCTGCACTACCATGTCGAGCCATTCTCCGGCCTTGCCGTTATCGCCAAACAGGTCTTCCATAGGATCTCCCGGTTTTCTGGATGAATGTGTTACCGATGTACTATGCGGTCGCGGTCCTGGTGGGGGCGGCCCAGTTCACCAGTTCCGCCGGATCGCCCGCCATCACGATGCGACCGGATTTCTGACTGAGCTGGTAGTCATACATAGGATCATAATAGTCAGTCAGTAGCGATCGGATCCAACGCTCGTGGGCAGCCGTGTTTCCCGACCGGGCCTGCTCCGCCAGGGCATCCTCCATAAGCTGCCGCAGACGCTGGTGCCGCTCGCCACCGAGGCGCTTGCGAATCCGGTCGAGGGCACTGAGCAGGTAGTCGCAGAAGTTTTCCCACCCGGCTGCTTCGCCGTCCCGCCGCTGGAAGTCCTGCACCATGGCTTCCACATAGTCTTCACGGATAATGTCGATCCGCTCGGCCAGAGGCCGCTCCAGGATCAGCAGGGGCGCCGACGCCATCCGCTCGCGAAGCTCAAGTGGCAGGGCGCAGCGGCCCACCAGGCGGCTTTCGTCTTCCAGATAGATGAGCCCGCCCTTGTGCACTGCCTTGAGCAGGGCCACCGCCAGGGCATTCTCGAAACCGATCTGGGAGGGCTGCGGCGTCACCTGCCGGCCGAAGCTGGAGCCCCGGTGATTGGCCAGGCCCTCCAGGTCCACCGGATTGGGCAACTGTTGCAGAACACGGGTCTTGCCGGTGCCGGTGCGTCCACTGAGTACGTGAAAGGTCGCCTTCTGGATGATGTCATCCAGCGAATCGATCAGAAACCGGCGCAGGGCCTTGTAGCCACCGGTAACCAGCGGGTAGTCAATGCCGGCTTCCCGCAGCCACTGCTGGGTCAGCCGCGACCGCAGGCCGCCCCGGAAGCAGAACAGGTAGCCATCAGGGTGCTGGATGGCGAAACGCTTCCAGGCGGCAATACGTTCGGCCTTGATGTCGCCGCTGACCAGCTGGTGGCCCAGGCGGATGGCCGCCTCCTGGCCCTGTTCCTTGTAGCAGATGCCCACCCGGTGACGTTCCTCGTCGTTCATCAGCGGCGCGTTCACCGTATTGGGAAAGCTGCCGTGGGCGAACTCCACCGGGGCGCGGACGTCCATCAGCGGGATGTCGTTGAGAAACAGCTGCCGGTACTGTTCAGTGTCGGGTCGGGTACTCATGCCTGTGGGGTTCATCCGTTACTGTTCACAAAGCCGCCAGTATAGCGGATGGGTGGCACGGCTGTCGTGGCGCTGTGGCCTGGGGCCGGCATGGCCACCGGTGCGGTGGTGCCACTGCAAATCACGGCGAACCGTGTAAAATGCCGCGCCTGTGCTGCAGAGGATTGGTCATGGTCACTGAAAACCCCGTTCCCGCCGGACTGGCCCGGGCCATCGCGCGAACCCTGCCCCGGGGCCGGCTGGCGGTGGCCCGGCCCGCAGGCTGCCTTTCACTGCCACTGTACCTGTTTGACCCGGGGGTGCTGGAGGGGCCGCTTACCCACGACGAGGCCCAGGCGGTGGTGGCGGAGCCGGCCTACTGGTCGTTCTGCTGGGCCAGTGGCCAGGTGCTGGCACAGTGGATACTGGATCATCCGCAGCAGGTGGCGGGCAAACGGGTACTGGATTTCGGCTCAGGCTCCGGTATTGTGGCGATTGCAGCGGCAAAGGCCGGAGCCGCCGAGGCCATTGCCTGTGACCTGGACCCGGACGCGCTGGCAGCGGTGGCGGCGAACGCCGCGCTTAACGGCGTTCAGGTGACCCTGTGTGATGACTGGCACCAGCGTCCGCAGGGGCTGGATGTGATTACGGCGGCAGATGTGCTCTATGACCGGGATAACCGCCCCTTCCTGCAGGCTTTCCGGCAGGCCGCCGGCTGCGTGCTGCTGGCGGATTCCCGGGTTAGGGATCTGGTGGAGCCTGGCTATGAGGTACTGGAGA
>JBMCIH010000352.1:0-3463 GCA_048617055.1 Marinobacter sp.
TCTGAGGATCTGCGCACCCGCCAGGGGCGCACTCCGGTCCTGAACGGCCAAAATTGCACAATCAAAATTGCACAACAAAGGTGCAGGATGCCGCTTCTGGCTGGGAATACTTCCCGCCGTATCCCGACACTGGCCCCGACATAGAAGGGGTCAGAGCGCTTGGCACGCTCCCTGCAACGATAGCTGTGTGCATGGGCCAACGCTGGCCCACCCTGACCTGAAAGACTTACAGACAACGGCGTCTGTACCTTGCGTGGCTGGACGAACGCCCCGGTGTGACGGTGCCGCGCATCCTCAAGAACTGGGGCCTGGTATTCTGCGGCAATCCTGGCCACCAATTCCTGGCTCCATGCCCAGACCCGCCGCAGCCAGTACCGCTGCGACCGGGACCGGGACCGGGGCTATGTCTGCATCTTCAGCGCGATGGTGATCAAGTCCGCCACCGCTTACCTGTTCCATGTCGGCGATGCCCGCATCTACCGGATCCATGGCGACAGCCTGGAGCAGCTCACCACCGTCCAGGGTCCGGCATCCCCGTGACCTGGATAGCCTGGGCTACCACAGCCTGCGTTACCAGAGCCCGGATGTACCTGCCTGGGTGGACGATGCCATCCGCCGGGCCACCCAACCGAACCCCGACAGGCGTTATCCTGCGCTGTCCCAGTTTAACTTCGACCTGCGCCATCCCAACCAGTCATTCCTCGGTCAGGCCCGCCCTTGATGGAGCGCTTGCTCGCGCTGCTGGTGACATTCGCGCTGCACTGAGCGGGCACAGAGGACAGTGTGTCGAGCCGGCGCCTGGCTGTATGGCCGGGGGGACGACGCTCTGCCTGGGCGTCAGACCACCTTGCCCCGCAGGGCCTTGGTCTTGCCCCGCTGGGTCTTCCTGTCCACCCGCTTGCGCTGGGACGAACGGGTGGGGCGGGTTGGCCGGCGCTTCTTCTGTACCTTTACCGCATCCTGAATCAGCGCCTGCAACCGGTCCAGGGCGTCCTGCCGGTTCTGTTCGAAGGTGCGGAACGACTGGGCCTTGATGATGACTACGCCGTCCTTGCTGATACGGCTGTCGGACAGGGCCAGCAGACGTTCCTTGTAGAAGGGCGGCAGGGTGGAATGGTGGACGTCGAAACGCAGATGCACCGCGCTGGCCACCTTGTTGACGTTCTGGCCGCCGGCACCCTGGGCGCGGATCTGGGTAATCTCCACTTCCCAGTCGGCCAGTTCGACCGCATTGGACAGGCGTAACAGGGTTGGCATAGCGCAGGCTCACGGCAATGGACTGGCGAGTGTAACAAATCCGGCAAACAGGATCAGGATGACCAGGCGGTTAGCAGAGTGTCGGTCAGGCGGTCCATCAGGGGATGGCCAGCGGCAGGTAGGTCATGGTGCCCAGCGCAACGCAACGGGCGCGCCACCGGCTGCGGACTGCTGCACAGGCAGGCAGCCACGTTACCTTCACGCATGCGCTGCAGACCGATGCCCTGGTCTTCCACCACCAGATCCAGTAGCAGACCTTCCTTCGGTCAGAACCCGCTGACAGTGTCCGCCCACCAGGTGGCAAGACCGTCGGCATTGAGGGCAATACGCAGCCGACGGATGCCGTCGGTGAATGAGGGCAGGCTCTGTGCCAGTTCACGTTCCAGTAACCGGACCTGTTGCACATGGTTGAGCAGTTTCTGACCCGCCAGCGTGGGGTGGGGAACCGGGGAGCGGACCAGTACAGGCTGTCCAGCCCGGATCTCCAGCGATCGCAGGCGCTGCGATACGGCCGATTGACTGATCCCCAGGGCCTCTCCCGCTCGTTCAAAGCCGCCATGTTCGATCACCGCAGACAGGGCATCCAACAGCTTGTAGTCAACCATAAGTAAAAATGATGCTGTAGTACGAAAATGAATTTTTATTATAGACACCAACGGCTAAGCTCGCACTTCCCGCTGGATCACGAACTGAGGATACAGATGCTTGACAGCTACCTGACCGGGCTGCTGGTATGCGGCGGCATTATCATCGCTATTGGCGCCCAGAATGCCTATGTACTGGGGCAGGCCATCCGGCGGGAGCATCACTGGTGGTCTGCCGGCCTGTGCATGCTGGCCGACATTGTCCTGTTCAGCGTCGGTATGCTGGGGGTCAGTGCCGCCCTCATGGCGGTGCCGGAGGCCATGGAGGTGTTGCGCTGGCTCGGTGTGGTGTTCCTGGGTTGGCTGGCGGCACAGGCGCTGGTCCGGGCGGTGCGGGGCAGTGACCGGTTACAGGCGGGTGAGGCGAAGGTCACCAGCCTGAAGGGCGTACTGTTTACCACTTTGGCGGTGACCCTGCTCAATCCCCAGGTGTACCTGGACACCCTGCTGCTGATTCCGGCAGTTGGCGCTCAGCAGGAAAGCGCCGCCACCTTTGTAGCCGGCGCCAGCAGCGCCTCGGTGCTCTGGTTCGGCGGCCTCGCCTGGGGCGGCTCGGCGCTGGCGCCCGTACTTTCCCGGCCCCTGGCCTGGCGTATTATCGACGCCCTGATTGGCCTGATGATGGCTGCAATTGCCCTGCACCTGGCAGTCAGCGGCCTCGGCTGACGGGTCTGACCCATTTTCCGAAGGAAAACGGGGTCTGACCCCGTTTTTCAGATGTCCGGAAGATGCGCCAGAACCCCGGGCCCGGTAAAGTGGGCGCGAGGTGATTGTTTGTAACGGAACAGGATAGCCATGGCCAGACGTCGAAAACGGGGTTTCTCAGCACTGTTGGGGCTGTTGTTTCAGGGCGGAATCGTGCTGCTGGGCCTGGTGGCCCTGTGGCTGCTTGATATCCACCTGGGGACCGACGGACTGCCGGTGGCCGGCTACCTGGCCTGGGGGCTGGCCGGCGGGGTGGTGACCTACGCGCTTCTGCTGGTGCTGTCGGTTAGCGGTGCACTGTCGTCTGACAGCCTGCAAAAGCACATTCGTGATCTGCACCGGTTCGTCTGTTCCCAGAGCTGGCCGGTGCTGGTTGCCCTGGCGATTCTGGCCGGGGTGGGCGAGGAGTTGCTGTTTCGGGGGGCCATCCAGGGCTGGGTCGGCCAGCACCTCGGGGTGGCCGCCGGGGTTGTGGCCGGGGCCGTGACCTTTGGTCTGGCCCACGCCCTGTCCTGGAGCTATTTCCTGGTGGCGACCGCCCTTGGCGGGGTGCTTGGCGTCGCCTACGCCATCACCGGCAGCATCCAGCTGGTGATGGTGTGGCACGCTGTCTACGATCTGGTGGTGATTCTGGTGCTGCGCTGCTATCCGCAGCTGTTCGGTTTCAGTCGAAACGCCGGGCCCGGGTGAAGCGGTCACGCCAGTAGTAGCCGTTCAGGGACGAGCGGGTGACGCCCACCGAGGTGGAGGCATGAATAAAATGTTCGCCCCCCATGAAAATGCCGGCGTGCTGTTCCTTGCCGCTCACCTCGAAGAACACCAGATCCCCCGGCTGCAAATCGCCCGCGGACACCGGC
>JBMCIH010000353.1:0-3460 GCA_048617055.1 Marinobacter sp.
TGACCGTAGCTGAATACGATATTGGACACCGTCTCGCCCCCGCTCTCACGGGTGCTGCGCAGTGTAATCACCGACCGGGCACCGGGCAGGTCATGGGCCATGGCGACGAAATTATACTGACCGCCAACGCCACTGACCACACGGCCATCCTCCAGCCCATCGGAAATGGTGGCGCCGGACAGGGTGTGCATCATGGCCGAGTTGATGAAGCGGGCGTGGCGGCGCTGGGCTGCCTTGAGCCGCTGGCTGCCAAGCCAATGGTCGTACAGGTCATTGATGAAATTCACGCTGGTCATGGAGATCCGGCGGCGCTCCTCATCCCCCAGTTCCCGCAACTGCTGGTAGAAGGCTTCCGGCCCCAGATAGAAGCCGCCATGCATCACCACGCCCGGTTCGGTCACCGGCTCGCCCCGGTTGGCGCGCTCCTGGGTCTCCAGGTCGTCGTGCACCTGGCGTTTCAGCACCCCCGCCTTCATCAGATGCAGGAACCCATCCACCATCATCTCACTGCAGCCGTAGAGTCCCTCCCGGAAGGGCCCGGTATCCCCCTCGCCGGTGACAAAGGGAAAGCGGGCCGCCACCCGCAGCCGGTCATAGAGCCCCTTCCACAGGTCGTTTTGCTGATGGCGCAGGATGGTACTGTGCACCACCGCGGCCCCGAGGGACCCGATACCCACCTGCAGGGTGCCGCCGTCTCTCAACAGGGTGCTGGCGTAGAACCCGATCAGATGATCAGCCGGGCTGATGGAGGTCTGGGGCACCGGAAACAGGGGGTAGTCCGTCTCCGGCTGCTCCAGCAGCAGGTCGAAATCGGTGGCCGGCACCGCTGCATGGTGGCCCAGCCAGGGCAGATTGCGGTTGATCTCACCCACCACGGCAACCTGTTGGCCGCCGGCCTCCTGCTGCCTCAGAAGCGGCAACAGGTCCAGGGTCAGGTCGGGGTTGCAGCTGAGGCTGACCGGCCCGTCGGGTACCTGTGCCGGCGCCACCATCTGCAGCACCACGTTGATGCCCTGGGCCAGCAGGTCGCGGACCGCGTGGGTGTAGTTGGTGCAGACGTAATTGCGCTGTTGCTGGCCGTTATTCATGAAACTGCCGGCCTTGAAAAAGAACTCGGACACTTTCACGTTCGGAGGCAGCCTGCCCTCCAGCACATCCCGGGCATAGGTCAGTTCGGGGACCTCCCCGTACAGGCGCTCTACGAAGGGTCCGAGAAAGCCCCGCTCCAGGGTCGAACCGCCCCGGGGAGCCAGCAGGGAAATCGCGGTGACAATATGCAGGTCCATGTCCGGGTCCTGCCTGGCCCGCTCATAGAGAGCGTTGATCAGGCGCACCGGCTTGCCCAGGCCAAGGGGCAGCCCCACCACAATGCGCTTGCCCACCCGGCGGATGACCGCCTCCACACAGGCCTCGGCTGTGGCCTGAACAAAGCCTTCCGGTTTCTCCGACATGGTTCGAATGCGCCTCCCTGGGGGTGATACCAATGGGCAGATGATCCCATGTCACCAGAGGGCTGACAAATCCGCGGGGCCCTTTGTGGGACAGTGGTGTCGGGGAGGGGGGTAAAATCAGAAGTTCCAGCGCAGATTCAGCGCGGCGCCTTCGTTGATCAGGGCAATGGAGTGGTCGGGCCTGGCCGGCTCGGACCCGTAGCGACGGCCCGCGTGCCGGGCTGCGCTGGACAGACGCCAGCTGAGCAGGCGGGTGCCCAGATCCATGAGCGCATCTTCATCATCGTAAATGAAATCGCCGGACATGCGGTCCTGGATCTCGGCAGCATCGCCATGAAAGATTTCGCTGGGCAGGGTCTCACGCTCACCCGCCTCGGCACGGACGACAAAAGCCACCGTGTTGAGGATCAGGAGTGCAACGAAAAGGCGAATAATCATGAGACTCTGGCCTGCCGGATCACTTGTAAAATGGATTTCACAATTATGACCAAAGTCTAACCTTTTGCCCATTTCACTCTGTGACCGGGAGCACAGCAGGCCGGCTCTTTCGGAAGCGTTTTGTTGCTTTATGTAACCGTTTGTATCCGGTGACCCGGACGACAGTTCGATTCCGGGTCCGGGGCGCATGCCAGCACAGGCTCAGGGGCAGGGATAGGTAAATTCCTGGTGCAGCGCCTCCAGCGCCTGCAGCACCTCATCGCTGAGCCGGACGCGGGCAGAGTCGATGTTTTCCCGGAGCTGATCCATGGTAGTGGCACCAATGATATTGCTAGTCAGGAAACTGCGGCTGTTGACCCAGGCCAGGGCCAGGTGGGCGGGCGACAGACCATGCTCCCGGGCCAGGTCACAGTAGGCGCGGGTAGCCTGCTCCGCACGCTCGCCCTGGTAGCGCACAAAACGCTTGAACAGGGTGATCCTGGAGTTCTCCGGCCGTTTCCCATCCAGATACTTGCCGGTGAGCATACCGAAGGCCAGCGGCGAGTAGGCCAGCAGCCCCACGCCTTCCCGGTGGGCCACTTCCGCCAGTCCCAGTTCAAAGGTGCGGTTGAGCAGGTTATAGGGATTCTGGATGGATACCGGCCGGGGCCAGCCGTGCCGCTCTGCCAGTTGCAGGTACTTCATGGTGCCCCAGGGTGTCTCGTTGGACAGACCAATGTGCCGGATCTTACCCTCCTGTACCATCTCATGGAGGGCACCGAGGGTTTCCTCGATGGGCGTGTAGTCCTCGTTCTGCCGGTGACGGTAGGCCAGCTTGCCGAAAAAATTGGTGTTGCGATCCGGCCAGTGCACCTGATAGAGGTCGATATAGTCCGTCTGCAGTCGCTTCAGGCTGGCTTCACAGGCCTGGCGGATATGCTCCCGGGTCAGGCGCGGCCCGTTGCGCAGGTAGGTCAGCCCATTGCCGGGACCGGCCACCTTGGAGGCGATCACCAGATCATCACGGCGGCCGCGCCGGGCCAGCCAGTTGCCCAGATACTGCTCGGTCAGGCCCTGGGTCTCCGCCCGCGGCGGTACCGGGTACATCTCTGCGGCGTCAATGAAATTGATGCCTTCGCCCACCGCATAATCCAGTTGCTCAAACGCGTCCTGTTCAGTGTTCTGCTCTCCCCAGGTCATGGTCCCCAGGCAGATCAGGCTGACGTCCAGGTCGCTGCGACCGAGTTTTCGCATTTCCATAAATTTCCTCCAAAGGCTGGTTCCGCTCTCACGTCACGCCGAAGACCCCAGTCATAGCGCGGGTTTCAAGGGAATGTCATGAATCTGAAGTGCGACTGTCATATTCCGTTTCCATAGTGAGGGTATGAAAAACGGGCAACCGTCACCTGTTCTGTCGCCGGACCAAGAGGTTACCCCCAACCGCCGGAATCATCCAGCAGGGTCATCCCATGAAGAAAACCGGTAATCAGTCCCCACGCCGCCGCATAACCATTGTTTCCGAAACTTTCTTTCCGGAAATCAACGGTGTGGCAAATACTCTCAGGCAGCTGTGCCGGGGGCTGTATGCCAGG
>JBMCIH010000354.1:0-3454 GCA_048617055.1 Marinobacter sp.
CCTCTTCCAGCACCTCCTCCATGGCGAGGACCTTCTGTTGCATCTGCCAGCCAAACCAGCCCGCGCCCGCCAGGGCAACCAGCAGCAATATCAGCACCAGCCAAAGCAACCCCCTGCCCCGACCAGGATCCTGTTCCCCCGGCCGGGCCACCGGCGGCTTGCCGCTGCCCTCATCGGCCGCCCTACGGCCCCGGGTACGTCCGCCCTGCCCGGCCTTGCGGTCTTCACCGGCAGTCGGCGCCCTGGCCCGGAGCTCATCTTCATCGGGGCGAATCGAATCCATAGTCACCTCTCGTGTGCCGTCAGTAAACAACCTGCTGGCGTGAGATCATATCCGGTCCGTGCCGGCTTGACCAACCGGCCCCCGCCTTGCGCGGCGGGCCGGTTTGCATGGCGGGCGGCCAGATCCTAAAATGGCGGGCTTTCCCGGTGACGGGTGGCCGGTGGGCCACGGGCCTGTCACCGCAACCTTTATTATTGCCGGGGACACCACTATGCAACCGCAGGTAGGCATTATCATGGGCTCCAAGTCGGACTGGCCCACCATGGAGCATGCCGCCCTTATGCTCGACAGGCTGGGCATTGATTATGAAACCCGGGTGGTGTCCGCCCACCGCACGCCGGACCTGTTGTTCGATTATGCCAAGTCCGCCGCCGGCAGGGGCCTGAAGGTGATCATTGCCGGCGCCGGTGGCGCTGCCCATCTGCCCGGCATGGTGGCCTCGCAAACGTGCCTGCCGGTGCTGGGCGTGCCGGTGCAGTCCCGGGCCCTCAATGGCCTGGACTCCCTGCTGTCCATTGCCCAGATGCCCGGGGGTGTTGCCGTCGGTACACTGGCCATTGGCAATGCCGGCGCCACCAACGCGGGCCTGCTGGCGGCGCAGATTCTCGGCACCCATGACCAGGCGGTACAGTCCAGGGTGGAGGCCTTCCGTCAGCAGCAGACCCGGTCGGTACTGGACAACCCCGATCCTCGTGACAACGGCTGAGCAACACGACCAGACAGGAGTATACCCATGAGAATTGGCGTTCTCGGTGCCGGCCAGCTCGGGCGCATGCTGGCGCTTGCGGGCTACCCGCTGGCCAAGACCTTTGTGTTCTATGACCTCTCCGGCAGCCCCAGTACCGGGCTGGGGGAAGTCATTGTGGACCGGGAAGGCAAATACCTGGACGACTTTGTGTCGCGGGTAGATGTGGTCACCTACGAGTTTGAGCACCTGCCGGTCGCCGTTGCCGAACAGATCGCCCGCAGCAAACCGGTTCACCCGCTACCAAGAGCCCTGCAGGTGTGCCAGAACCGGGAGGCGGAAAAGACCCTGTTTGGCAGCCTGGGCATACCCACCCCGCAATGGCGCATGGCCGACAGTGCCGACGCCCTGCGACACGCGGCGGAGACGCTCGGCTGCCCGGTGGTGGCCAAGTCCAACACCGAGGGGTATGACGGCAAGGGCCAGGCGGTGCTGCGTTCGCCGGAAGATGCGGTGGCGGCCTGGCAGGCCATCGGCCACAATCGCCTGATGGTGGAGAAGTTTGTGGACTTCACCCGTGAGTTGTCCATCATTGCCGTGCGCAGCACCGATGGCGACCTTGCCTTCTACCCCATGGCCGAAAATGTCCACCATGACGGCATACTGCGCTATTCCATTGCCCCGGCCCCGGGACTGAGCCGGCAGCTGGAAGAGAAGGCGGACGGTCACATCCGTGCCCTGCTCAACGAGCTGGACTACGTGGGCGTGCTGGCCCTGGAGCTTTTTGAGACCGCCGACGGCCTGGTAGCCAACGAGATGGCGCCCCGGGTGCACAATTCCGGCCACTGGACCATGGAGGGCGCCATGACCAGCCAGTTCGAGAACCATATCCGGGCCGTGGCCGGTCATCCGCTGGGCAATACCGCTGCCCGTGGGCTCAGCTGCATGGTGAACATTATCGGCGAGCACGGCGACACCGACCGGATTCTGGAGCTGCCCTACGCCCACCTGCACCTTTATGCCAAGGACGAACGACCCGGGCGCAAGCTGGGGCACGTCAATGTGCTGGCCGACAGCTACGAAGAGCTCAAGTGGCGGGTGCGTAACGTGGCGGGCTTTCTCCCCGGCAGCCCGGAACTGGACTGCTCGCTGACCCGCCCAGCCGCGCCCTGAAAACCCGCAGCAGGGCAGCTCCCGATGGATTTTTTTGTCCGGGACTGCCTGCCCGGCCTTGAAAAAAATCAACCAGGCCCGATACTTGTTGGACGCAGAGTTACAAAGACGTGCTGTTGTAACACAGTCATGCTGCAACACCGACGCGCTAAAAATACCGAACAGGGGCGTAACGACCCCTGAAATTCCGAGAGAAACCAGGGAGAACGACCTCATGGCATTTGAACTTCCCGCGCTACCTTACGCCAAGAACGCACTGGAACCGCACATTTCCGAAGAGACTCTGGAATACCATTACGGCAAGCACCACAACACCTACGTCACCAAGCTGAACGGGCTGATTGAAGGCACCGATAACGCCAATAAGTCGCTGGAAGACATCATCAAGAGCGCCAGCGGCCCGCTGTTCAACAACGCCGCACAGGTCTGGAACCACACCTTCTACTGGCACTGCCTGAGCCCCAATGGCGGCGGCGAGCCCACCGGTGCCGCCAAGGAAGCTATCGAGAAGGCCTTCGGCTCCTTCGAGGACTTCAAAAAAGAGTTCAACGACAAGGCAGCCAACAACTTCGGCTCCGGGTGGACCTGGCTGGTGAAAAAGCCCGACGGCTCCGTGGCCATCGTCAACACCAGCAACGCGGAAACCCCGCTGACCGGCCCGGACAAGCCGGTACTGACGGTGGATGTGTGGGAGCATGCCTACTACATCGACTACCGCAACAGCCGTCCCAACTACCTTGAAGCCTTCTGGAACCTCGTGAACTGGGACTTCGTGAACGAAAAACTGGCCTGATCCTGCCCGGTTTTCGTCACCTCCGCGGCGCCGATACCCCTCGGCGTCGCCCGAGCCCGCCTTGTGCGGGTTTTTTTATGGCAGACCGGTCAGCGCAAATGCTGGCCGGTTTACAAATTAAAACACCTCTGCGCTCCCCCTTCTGGAAAAATGGCTGTTCAAACAGGGCAATTACGCAGAATTGATCCATACTGAATTATTAGGGTGCTTTATCTGCCGCGAACACCAACCCGTGACCCGGATCGCCATGCGACAGCAATGACCGAAGACTTTCAACTGGAACAACAACCGGGTTCGCGCATACTGACCTGGGTGCTTACCACCGCAATCGTGGCCGGCGTCCTGCTGAGCATGGTGCAGGTGATCGCCGATGCCCGCCGGGTGTCCGAAGAGCTGGACCGCGACGCGCAACAGACCCTCAAACTGATACGTGAAGTAGCCACACAGGCCATCTTCAGCCTGGATGAGGCGCTGGCGGAACAGGTCGTCAACGGGCTTCTGGACCAGGATGAGTTGCAGC
>JBMCIH010000355.1:0-3447 GCA_048617055.1 Marinobacter sp.
ATCCACCGCCGGGCTCAGGCTCTCAAGCTTGGCCAGCAGCTGGGGAATGAGGTTTTCCGCGGATCTGTGGTCGAACAGGGTCCAGCCGGCATCCAGTAGCTGGCGCATCTTGCCCCCCGCTCTGGCCCCGACCGCCTCACTGAACAGGGTGTAATTGGGAAAGGCCCGCTCTGCCAGGGCCAGCAGAAAGGCGGTCTGGCGCCA
Source organism: Marinobacter sp. (assembly GCA_048617055.1). GTDB lineage: Bacteria > Pseudomonadota > Gammaproteobacteria > Pseudomonadales > Oleiphilaceae > Marinobacter. Next base: position 205 of record JBMCIH010000355.1, read on the forward strand.
CCCCTGGAGCTGCTCGACCGCTTTGAGAAACTGGTTTGCGTTCACATACGGCTCCTGCGTTATTACCCAGTAAAGACCATCGGACAAGGGACCTGCAACCCGAAGGCCAGTGGCCGCAAGGGGGGCAGACCTGCGGGTTACCTCCGGCGGCCGGGCCTGACCATGGATTCCGGCTGAATCAGGTCTTCGGCAGGGTCACCCCGGTCTGGCCCAGGTACTTGCCGCCCCGGTCCTTGTAGCTGGTTTCGCATTCCTCGTCGGACTCGAAGAACAGCATCTGGGCCACACCCTCGTTGGCGTAGATCTTTGCCGGCAGGTTGGTGGTGTTGGAGAACTCCAGGGTGACCTGGCCCTCCCACTCCGGCTCCAGCGGCGTGACGTTCACGATGATTCCGCAGCGGGCGTAGGTGGACTTGCCCAGGCAGATGGTGAGCACTTTACGGGGGATGCGGAAATACTCCACCGTGCGCGCCAGGGCAAAGGAGTTGGGCGGAATGATACAGACATCACCGGTGTAGTTGACGAAGCTGTTGTCGTCGAAGTTCTTCGGGTCCACCGTAGCGGAGTGGACGTTGGTGAAGATCTTGAACTCATTGCTGCAGCGCACATCGTAGCCGTAGCTGGAGGTACCGTAGGAAATCACCCGCCCGCGGGAGGTCTCGCGGACCTGACCGGGCTCGAAGGGCTCGATCATGGCTTCCTGTTCCGCCATGCGGCGAATCCACTTGTCGGACTTGATGCTCATTGGTGCGGTCTCTTTCCTGTCAGTGCGCTGATGGGTCGTGTATCGGGTCGCCCCGGTATGGCCGCCCTGGAAACGGGCGCCATAGTTTACCCGCAGCGGCCCCGCGCCGCAAAACACGGCGCATCAGAAGGTCCGCTGCGGCCAGCCGGCCGGGGGTCAGTCGTCGCTGATGGAGATGCTGGGAATCGGGCCACTGTCGTTCCGGGCGCGGGTGGAGAGGCTGGCGGAAACGCGCCGGGCAATGTCCCGGTAACGGCGGGCCACCTCCGAGTCCGGTTCCGCCACGACGCTGGGGTTACCGCCATCGGTCTGCTCACGGATGGTCAGGTGCAGCGGCAGCTGACCCAGCAGCTCGGTCTGGTACTCTTCCGCCACCCGGGCGCCACCGCCTTCCCCGAACAGCGGCTCCTCATGGCCGCAGTTGCTGCAGATATGGATACTCATGTTCTCGACAACGCCGAGCACGGGAATGTCCACCTTGCGGAACATCTCGATGCCCTTCTTGCCGTCCAGCAGGGCGATATCCTGGGGCGTGGTGACGATCACTGCGCCGGTCACCGGCACCTTCTGGGCCAGGGTGAGCTGGATGTCGCCGGTTCCGGGGGGCATGTCCACCACCAGGTAGTCCAGCTCGTTCCACAGGGTCTGGGTCAGCAACTGCTGCACGGCACCACTGACCATGGGGCCACGCCACACCATGGGGGTCTTGTCGGTGACCAGGAAGGCCATGGACATGGCCTGGATGCCATGGGCCTCCACCGGCAGGAAGTACTTGTTGCCCTCGGTCTTCGGGCGCTGGCCCTCGGGGATGCCGAGCATCATGCCCACACTGGGACCATAGATATCCGCATCCAGGATCCCCACCCGGGCTCCTTCCGCGGAAAGGGCCAGGGCCAGGTTGACTGCCGTGGTGGATTTACCGACGCCGCCCTTGCCGGAGGCCACCGCAATGATGTTCCTGACCCCACCCATGGACTCCAGGTCGCGCTGGGCCTTGTGGGCATGGATATGCTGGCTGACGTCCACATCGGCACCGGTCACCCCTTCAACGTTCTCCAGGGCGGTGGCGAGGATCTGGCTCATGCCCCCGGCGATGCCACGGCTGGCGTAGGGCAACTGCACCCGGAGGGTGACCCGGCCCTGCGCATCCGCTTCCAGCGCCCTGACGGCGTCGAGCTGGAACAGGTCCTTGTCGAGGTAGGGGTCGCGGTATTCGCGGACGGCGGCCTCGAGGGCGGCCCGGGAGATGTCGGCCATGGGTTGCTCCGTGAATCAGATTGCGGCGGAAATGCGGCAAAACGCCGCCCGGGAAGATGAAAAGTCCTGCCTTGAAAGGTATCATTTGTGCCCGTTTCTGACCATACGGAGCTTCCTGCGGGACGCTTTGCCGACAAGTTTACCGAGGTTCGGACATCATCATGACGCAAGCGAGCGACCAACAGCGCGATATTCTGGTTACCAGCGCCCTGCCCTACGCCAACGGGCCGATTCACCTGGGCCACCTGCTGGAATACATTCAGACCGATATCTGGGTGCGCTACCAGAAGATGCGCGGCCACAACTGCTACTACGTTTGCGCCGATGATGCCCATGGTACCGCCATCATGCTGCGGGCCGAGCGGGAGGGCATCACCCCCGAACAGCTGATCGAGCGCATGCGCAGGGAGCACCAGGAGGACTTTGCGGGCTTCAATATCCGCTTTGACAACTATCACTCCACCCACTCCGAGGAAAACCGGCAGTTTTCCGAGTACATCTACCACAAGATCAAGGAAAACGGCCATATTGCCACCCGCCAGATCACCCAGTTCTTCGACCCGGAGAAGGAAATGTTCCTGGCGGACCGGTTCATCAAGGGCACCTGCCCGAAGTGCCGGGCCGAGGACCAGTACGGCGACAACTGCGAAGCCTGCGGCGCCACCTACACGCCGGCGGAGCTGATCAATCCGCGCTCGGCGGTGTCAGGCGCCACTCCGGTGGAGAAGCAGTCCGAGCACTATTTCTTCAAGCTGCCGGACTTTGCCGGTTTTCTCGCTCAATGGACCCGCAGCGGTACCCTGCAGGAGCAGGTGGCCAATAAGCTGGCGGAATGGCTCGACGCCGGTCTGCATGAATGGGACATCAGCCGTGACAGGCCCTACTTCGGTTTCGAGATTCCGGACGCCCCGGGCAAGTACTTCTATGTCTGGCTGGACGCCCCCATCGGCTACCTGGCCAGCTTCAAGAACCTGTGCAACCGGGAGGGCATCGACTTCGAACACTTCTGGAAGGCAGACTCCGAGGCCGAGGTGTATCACTTCATCGGCAAGGACATCATCAACTTCCATGCCCTGTTCTGGCCCGCCATGCTCCACGACGCCGGCTTCCGTACGCCGACCGCGGTCTGGGCCCATGGCTTTGTGACCGTCAACGGCAAGAAGATGTCCAAATCCCGGGGCACCTTCATCATGGCCCGCACCTACCTGGACCACCTGAACCCGGAGTACCTGCGGTACTAT
>JBMCIH010000356.1:0-3438 GCA_048617055.1 Marinobacter sp.
CTGGATTGCACCCAGCTCCGCCCGGAAAGAGTTGATCTTGTCGAAGGCGTAGTCGGCGGCTTTCTGAACCAGCTCCTGGTCCTCTTCGGACAGGTCGTTGTAGAAGTCCTGGTTGGCCATGATGGCGGTGGTGAACCAGCCGTGACCGGTATAGATCAGGTTGGGGGATACCTCGTACAGACCACCGGACTCAATCCAGAAGATCGGGTTTTCCTGACCGTCGATCATATTGGTCTGCAGCGCCCCGTAAACTTCGCCCCAGGGCAGCGGCGTCGGCGTGGCACCAAAGGCCTCATAGGTGGCCGACAGCAACGGGTTGGTCATGACCCGGATCTTCTTGTTCTTCAGGTCTTCCGGCGAGGTGGCCTTCTCGTCCAGGGTGATGACCATTTCGCCCTCGGGGTACATCTTGAGCAGTTCCAGGCCCTTTTCCGCGTAGAGTTCCGGGAACATCTCGTTGATGGCTTCGCTCTCCCGGAAGAACTCCACCACCGTATCCATGTCCGTGGGCATCAGGTAAGGGATGAAGAATATCTGGGCTTCAGGAATCAGCGAGCCGGTAAAGCCGGGGGACTGGTTGACGAACTGCAGAATGCCTTCCTGGGTCTGCTCCATGATATCGTCGGATTCGCCCAGCTGACCGAACTCGAAAATCTGGATCGTGTGGTCGGAGTTCTCCTCGACGTATTCCTTGAAGAATTCGGCGTAGACGTCCTGGACGTCACCGTCATATTCCTCGTGGGCGTAGCGCCAGGTAGCTGCGTTTGCAACACTGGTGGCACCGATGGCCGCAGCCAGGGTAAGAGTGGTCGCGCCGGTGAAATTCCTTAACATTGTGCTCTTGTTCATGCCTTTGTTCTCCATCGTCCTCAAGAGGCACGGCTGGGGTCTGACCAGCTTTATTGTTGTAGTAAGTGGGCACAGATATCGGGCGCGAGAAACCCGAAGCCAGCCGTGGCATTTTTGATTAACGCCTATTTAGACTGGCAAAACATTGATAATAAGGCAAGAAAACCACCCCAAAGGAGCCAACATGGATGTCTATTTTTTGCTGCTGCCGGACGTGCACCTGCTTGATATGGCAGGTCCCGTGCAGGTCATCCATGAATCCAACGAGCTGCACGGGCCGTTTTTCCGGCCCCATTTCATCAGTGTGGCCGGGGCGGTGAGTTGCTGGCAGGGGCCGCTGCTTGGCAACCTGAAGCCGCTGCCGTAGGAAATGGCTGCTGACAGCCTGGTGTTTGTCTGCGGCATCAAGCTGACGAAGGAGGTCATGGCGGTCGCCGCCGACACCCGGCTCGCTGACTGGCTGCGCTCAGCACAGGACAGGGGCGCCAGGATCGCCGGCATATGCACCGGAACCTTCGTTCTTGGCCGTGCCGGTCTGCTGGACAACCATTACTGCACCACTCATCACCGGCTTATCGAAAGGCTGCGGCAGGAGTATCCCAGGGCCCGGGTGATCCAGGAACGGATCTTTGTGGAAGACGGCGCCCTGTTGACCTCAGCCGGCGTGACCGCCGGCATCGACCTGACCCTGTACCTGATTGCCAGGTATCGCGGCGTCCGGGAATCCCCAGAGACCGCGAGGGAGTTCGTGGTCCACAGCCGTCGCAGGGGGGGCCCGCAGATTTCAGAGCAGCTGCGGCACCGCAGCCATGTCAGCCCGCTGATTCATGAGGTTCAGGATCATATGGCACGGACCTACCGCGAGCCACTGTCAGTGGCCGGGCTGGCCCGGGACCACCGGGTCTCGCCCCGGCATCTGCAACGGCTGTTCAAGGCCAGTACAGGTGTTTCCATCAAATATTCCAGCCCCTTGTGCCGGTCCCGGACGACCGAGTCGATCCAGACCCCCAGGGGAACAAAAGTCATGGCCGCCAGTGCGTAGGCGGCCAGCAAGCCATAGGCTAGCAGGAACAGAGTGAAACTCTGGAACAGGCCGAGCAGGACAAAGGCCAGGGCGGCCACCAGAGCGCCGGAAACCAAGGACACGTAGGGGCCGTAGCGGTCGCACACCGCGCCCACCAAGGGGGGCGACCGTCCCGAGGCAAAGCCCGAACAGGGCGCCGGTGAGGGCGAAGTGATCACGCCCCACGTCGAAAAGGTCCGCCAGATCCCGGAAGTAGACCTGATAGGCACCCTGATGGACGAACTGAGGAACATCACGCCGAAGCTGACGGCGATAACCACCACAGCCGACCGGCGGACCGCGCCTGGTCAGGCATGGGCAGGCTCCGCAATGCCGGGGCTCTGGTAGATGCCCTCATACATGCCATAGAAAAGCCTGCATGTGTGATTTACCGCAAACCGGGCCTCCTTATCTCCGCCAGGGGGCAGGTGATTGGCAGGGACTGGGGTTTGAGCACGCAGGCCACCACCAGGCGGGATGCTGCCGATCAGCAGCTGCGCGCTTCCCGCCAGGGACTGCTTCATATGGTTCAGGAAGGCTTCCCTGGCTGCGGTATTGTTCGGGTTGTTGATGCCAAGAATGTCGTCTTCATCAGCGGTGGAGCTCAGCAGACGCCATAGCGTGCTGCCCAGCGCATCCACAGGAAGTGGTGAGTCGATCCAGCTGAAGTGGCAGGTCATGCTGTGCTCCATGGCTTCAGTGTCGGCCCCGGACCGTCACGGGAAAAGCGGATTTTGCGACACAGTTTCGGCTGAAAAGCGCCAACCACGTCAGAATGTGGCACAGGTCCACCATTGCGGCCCGAGACCGCCGGTGGCGTTATTGTCCCGAGAGGCCGTGGCCGCCATCATGTTGGTGACTTACTGGCCTGGTGCGGACTGAGTAAAGCAAGAAGGAGTTGGGAATGATACGGGGGCTGATTCTGGTGCTGGTGTTATTGCTGTCGGCCGGTGCCCATTCCGAATCTCTGGGCAAGGGACAGGCGGAGCGTTTCCTGGCGTCCATGCAGGAGCTGCAGGACGACGATGCATTTGTTGAGGGCTTTCTGGAAGCCCATGAGGTTAACGCAGACAGGCTGCAACATCCCGGCTCGCTGCTGGTTTCCGAGTCTGTGTCATTGCTCGCCGGGCGGGACGTCTACGGCACGCTTGAGAGGGTGGCGGAGGCTCACGGCTTTTCCGGCGTCGAGGCGTGGGCGGAGACCGGCGACCGCATTCTTCTGGCGGTGATAAGCCTGCAGCTTGGCGATCTGGCTCCAGCCATGGCCCGGGAACTGGAACGAGTGGCGGATGACATCAAGGAGAACGACCAGTTTTCCGAAGCCCAGAAAGCCAGAATGCTGAAGATGCTCCGTGCAAGCTCGCAGATGATCAACCGGGCAAGGGACGTGGACGAAGCTGATCAGCAGGCTGTGAGGCCCTACCTTGAGAAGCTGAAAGACGTGTTCGCTTACAAACTGTGAAGGCGGGGAAATGGCCAGGGGGGTCAGGAGAAAATGGCGGTGGGCCAGGGATTCGAACCCCGGG
>JBMCIH010000357.1:0-3428 GCA_048617055.1 Marinobacter sp.
AGGCACTGCTTCGTCTGGGCACCGACCGGTTACAGGACCTGGTGCTGACGGCCGCCCTCCAGCAACTGCTGTTCGAGATGGGAGAGGGCCACTGGCGGTCATTGCACGGTTTCTGGCATGACGCCCTGTCAGTGGCGCTGATGGCACAGGCCCTGGCCCGGCTGACCCGGTATCCGGCGCCGGATACCGCCTTCCTGACGGGCATGCTGCACAATGCGGGCAAACTGCTTATGCTCCGCCAGTCAATCAGCGAACCGTGGCGCCCTGCCGGGGCCGGTTATCCGGAACTCAGCGCGACCCTGGCGGAGCACTGGCAACTGCACCCGGACATCCGCCAGGCCCTTGCCCGGCAGCAGGACGATACCACCGCCTTGGCCGGTGCCGGCCATCTGTGCCGCATTATCGCCGTGGCCGTCCAACTGGTCACCCGTGAAGGTCACGGCCTGACCCTGGCCCGGACGCTGTTCGGGCTGGAGGAGGAACTGACCGCCGAAATCCTGCGGCGCATCCGTCTGGAAACCGCAGACCTGGCCCGCGACATGGGCATACCCGAAGGTGCGGACTACGACGGGCCCCGCTCAACCCGGCGCCTGACCATAGCGGCGGTGCGGGAGCTGCTGACCCGCGATCTGGTCGAAAACGCGTCCGGGCCGGTGTCCGGGGAGCGGATTCGCCGACAGGTCCATGAGATCAACAATCCGCTGACGGTGGTGCGGCAATACCTGTCCCGCCTCAGGGCCCGGCTTTCGGAGCCTGCCGGGGAACAGGACCTCGACATTATCGAACAGGAGCTGGCCAGGGCCAGCGAGCTGCTGGCGGAACTGATCAGCCGCGAAGGCCAGCCTTCCAGCCAGCGCAAGCCGGCTGCTGCCGTGGTCAACCAGGAGGTCCGTGCCTTGCGGGACCTGCTGTCGGAAGGGCTGTTCCGGGAAAAACGGACCCATTGCAGGCTTGAGCTGTGCGACGGCGACACGACCGTGGCTGCGCCCGCCGCCCAGATCCGCCAGGTACTCCTGAACCTGCTGCGTAACGCCGCCGAAAGCCGGCCCGACGGCGGGGTGCAGATTCTGGTGCGCTCCAGCACCCCGGTCTGGCAACAGAACCGGCAGTGGGTGGAGCTGACCATTGAGGACAATGGCCCGGGGCTGCCTGGCGTCGTCCGGCAACATCTGTTCGAGCCGGTCGCCACCGGCAAGGGCCAGGCCCACAGTGGCCTCGGACTGAGTATTGTCAAGCAGTTGATGGATGACATGGACGCTATCATTGGTTGCCAGAGCAGCCAGTCAGGAACCCTGTTCCGGCTGCTGTTCCCGGCAGAGACACCAACAGAAGACCGGTAACCGGGCGTGAGCGGTGGCTTCCCCCCCAAGCCGGCAGGGTGAATGAGCGACGTGCAATGATCCAGACAACAGAATCAGGCTCCGTTGACGGCCGCCAGCAGATACTGGTGGCTGATGACAATACCCGCCTGCTGGAGAGCCTGGCCAGCCTGCTGAAACAGCACGGCTACCGCGCCATTACCGCGTCGGACGGTACAGAGGCCTGCCGGCTGCTGCAGACGCACCGCTTCACCATGGCCCTGCTGGACCTGAACATGCCAGGATGCGACGGCTTCCGGGTCATGGAAGAGGCGTGCCGGCTGCAGCCCGACTGTGCCCTGGTGGTGGTCAGCGGCGAGACTTCCTTCCGGGCCGTGAGCCGGGCCCTGCGACGGGGGGCCAGTGACTATATCCGCAAGCCCTTTGACCCGGACGAGGTGCTGGCCACGCTGGAGAGCGTGCTTGGCAAACAGTCGCTGCTGCGGGCCCACCAGGACGTGCAGCAGCGACTGGAGAAATCCGAGTCGCTGCACCGTTACATCGTCAACAATTCCCCGGATATCGTCTTCATGCTCGATGGCGAGGGGCGCTTCTGCTTTCTCAACCGCAAGATTGCCAACCTGCTGGGCTATCAGCCCGCGGAGCTGATCGGTCAGCACTTCCGCCTGTTGCTGGACGACGACGAGGCCTCCCAGGGCATACTGGCAATGGACGACCCGGGTATCAGCGCAGACCGGCCGGTCACCTTCGAGGTGCGTCTGCGGGCCAGGGGCAGCACCCAGGCCACCCGGCACTTCGAGATTACCGCCTTCCCCATCAGCCAGGGCGGCTGGCGGACCTTCGGTGCGGCGGAGGCCGGCGACCTGAGCCACCACGCCCGCTATTACGGCCTGGCACGGGATATCACCGAGCGCAAGGAGGCCGAAGCCTTTATCAGCTTCCAGGCCTACCACGACCTGCTGACCCGCCTGCCCAACCGGGCCCTGTTCCGGGACCGGCTGACCATGGCCATCAACCAGGCCTACCGCACCGGGCAGCAGGTGGCGGTCATGTTTCTGGACCTGGACCGGTTCAAGATCATCAACGACACCCTTGGCCACGCCATGGGTGACCGCCTGCTGCAGGCAGTCACCCAGCGGCTGGAGAAGTGCCTGCGCAAGGGGGATACCCTGTCCCGCTTCGGTGGCGACGAGTTCACCCTGCTGCTGCCGGCGGTACCCGACCGGGAACAGGCGGCGGTCATCGCCCGCAAACTGATCGATGTGCTGCGGGCGCCGTTCCGGCTCGACAAGGAGGAAATGTTTATCGGTGTCAGCATCGGCATTGCCATGTTCCCGGAGGCGGGTCGCCACAGTGAACAGCTGATCCGCAACGCGGACCTGGCCATGTACCAGGTCAAGTCCCGGGGCAAGGACAGCTACTGCTTCTTCGACAGCAGCATGACGGTGGACACCAGTGAACGCCTGACCCTGGAACGGGACCTGCGGCGGGCCATTACCGACGGCGAGCTGAAGGTCCACTACCAGCCTCAGGTGTGCCTGCGCAGTGGTCACATTACCGGCCTGGAGGCGCTGGTGCGCTGGCAGCATCCGGAGCGCGGGCTGCTGCAGCCGGCGGATTTCCTGCCCCTGGCCTCGGAAACCAACCTGATCGCTGATATCAGCCACCAGGTTCTGGAGAGTGCCTGCGCAGAGGTCGGTCAGTGGATAGCCGCCGGACACCCCCATCTGCGACTGGCCGTCAACCTGTCGCCGGTTCAGGTGGAGCACCCCCGCTTTACCGAACGGCTGCTGTCACAGCTGCGGCTGCTGAAATTCCCCCCCGGCAACCTGGAAATCGAGATCACCGAAAACGTTATCATGAACGACCTGGACAAGGTCAGCCAGACTCTGCGTGAGCTGGCGCAGCAGGGCATCCGCATTGCCATTGACGACTTCGGCACCGGCTATTCGTCACTGAACTATCTGCACCACCTGCCCATCCATATCCTCAAGGTGGACCGGTCCTTCGTGCAGGGCATCCGGTCCGGCAATGACGGCGCCTGTATCGTCAACGCCATCATTGCCATGGCCCGCGGGCTCAGGCTGGAGATAGTGGCGGAAGGTGTTG
>JBMCIH010000358.1:0-3415 GCA_048617055.1 Marinobacter sp.
GCTTTTACTCGCTACCCTCCGCCGGCAGACTGGCATAGTAAGCCGCCAGGTTCTCGATATCCTCCTCACTCAGGCCTGTGGCCTGACCCTGCATGACCGCAGACTGGCCGCCGCTGCGTTGCTTGTTCTTGTAGGCTTTCAGAGACGATACCAGATAGGCTTCATTCTGCCCCGCGAGCCTGGGGTAAGACGGGATCTTGGCGATACCGTCCTTGCCATGGCAGGCGGCGCACACTGCGGCCTTGGCCTTGCCGGCTTCCGGATCACCGCCGGCGCTGGCAAATCCCGGGGCAAGAAGGGCAGCCGACATCAAACCCGCCATAGTAAGTTTTTTCAAGCTCATAGCTCTCTCCACTAGTTATCGGAAAATCTGACAGCGTTTATAGCACAGCCCTCTGGGCATGGCACATGAGTTAGATCAAGCGCCCCGCCTGTCCGAAGGCCTCCGACCTTTGTACGCTTTATTTCTGTTAGAGTTACGGTCACAGTAAGCATTTGTACCAAACCTGGCCGAAAACACGGGAAGCACCCTAAAACATGAGCATTCAGACCCGCGAACTCTCCTGCCGTAGCGGCAAGCTGGGCATCATTACCCTGGACTCGCCGGAAACCCTGAATGCCCTGTCTTCGGTCATGTTCCACCGTCTTCAGGCCCAGCTGGATACCTGGGCCGGGAGCGACGAGGTTTGTCTGGTGCTTCTCAATGCCAACGGCGAGCGGGGCTTTTCAGCCGGCGGCAATATCCGCGAACTGTACCAGGCCCTCAGAACGTCCCCTGGCGTACAAACCGTCACTGAGGTATTCGCCCGGGAGTACCGGGTGGATTACACCCTGCACACCTATCCCAAGCCAGTTGTGACCCTTGCCCACGGGGTCATCATGGGCGGCGGCATGGGCCTGCTACAGGCCAGCCGCTACCGGCTCATCACACCGGACGCCACCATGGCCATGCCGGAAGCAGCCATCGGCCTGTTTCCGGACGTGGGTGCCAGCTGGTTCCTCAACCGCCTGCCAGGCCGCATCGGCCTGTTCATGGGCCTGACCGGCGCCCGCGTCAATGCCAGTGATGCCATGCGCATCGGGCTGGCCGACCTGGTGATCGAACGGGCGCAGCAGGACAGGCTGATTGAAGGCCTTACCGACCAGCACTGGACCGGACAGGTGGCGGCTGATGACAATCGCCTGTTCCGGCTGCTGAACCAGGTGGAGGAGGCCCCCGCTGAACAGCTCCCGCAAAGCCAGCTGGCGCTCTACGAGCAGGACATTGCCCGCCTCTGCCGCCGCGACGAACTGCCCCGGGTGGTGGAGCGGCTGCTGAACAGCGCCGAGGGCAACGACTGGTGGCAGGCCTGTATCGACGGCCTCCGCCGGGCCTGCCCGGTGTCGCTGTGGCTGCTGGACCGCCAGCTGGCCCATGGCCTGCAGATGTCACTTAAGGACATTTTCCGTATGGAGCTGGCCATGGTGGCCAACTGTGGCACACACCCGGACCTGATGGAGGGCATTCGCGCCCGCCTGATCGACAGGGACAACCAGCCTGCCTGGCGCTACCCGTCACTGACCGACGTGCCGGAGGACTATATCGAGAGCCACTTCGTCGCGCCCTGGCCGGAAAGTGACGACCCGCTGGCGAACCTGTAACGACCCCGGCCCCGGCGCAACACGCCTTCTCCCCGGCAATCTGCTAACTTGGAACAAGGCCCGACTTCCACTGGACGGAGAGACCCATGAGGGAGCTTTTCCAGATCTGCCTGATGGCATTGCTGCTCGGCATTTCCGGCGTACAGGCCCAGGCCCCGGAAAACACCGGCCCGGAAATACAGGTCCAGGATGCCCCCCGGGACCAGGCGATTGAGCAGCGGCTGCGGGCGGTCCTGGCGGCCATCGACGGCCTGGCGGATGTCGACATCACCGTGCAGGCGGGCGTGGTCACCCTGGAGGGGGAGGTTTCCAGCGCCCGTTCCGCCCGGGAACTGGCGGAGGTCGCCGGCCGGGTTGAGGGGGTGGTGCTCGTTCAGAACCGGCTGGTGGAGAACGTGGATGTGCCGGCGCGCCTGCAGCCCACCCAGCAGAAAATCGCAGAGCTGACCACCGGCCTGCTGCGGGCCCTGCCATTACTGCTGGTCGCCCTGGGGCTGGTGGTGGTATTCGCACTGCTTGGACGCTGGATCAGCAACCATGCCAGCTGGCTGCAGCGCCTGGGCTTGTCCGAGCTGGCGACACATCTGGGCAAACGGGTGATCCGCCTGTTCGTCACCGCCGTCGGCATCCTGCTGGCGCTGGAGATACTCGATGCCACCGCCCTGGTCGGGGCCCTGCTCGGGGTGGCAGGTGTGGCCGGCATTGCCGTGGGTTTCGCCTTTCGCAACATTGTCGAGAACTACCTGGCCGGTGTGCTGCTGAGTGCGAGGAACCCCTTCAGCATCGGCGACTTCGTGCAGATGGGCGAGTTCACCGGAACTGTGGTGCGCCTGACTTCCCGGGATACGGTGTTGATGACCGCCGAAGGCAACCACCTGCGCATTCCCAACAGCATGATCATGACCTCGCCACTGACCAACTTCAGCCGTAACCCCCTGCGTCAGTTCAGTTTCAGGGTGGGGGTGTCGGTGGACTTCGACCCCGCTGCCGCCCGCCGGCTCGGCACCGCCACCCTGCAGGACCTGGAAGGGGTGCTCTCCGACCCGGCCCCCCTGGGCATCATTGATGCCCTGGGGGACAGTACTGTGGAGCTGCGCTTCTTCGGCTGGATCGACCAGCGCAACAGCGATTTCTTCAAAACCCGCAGCGAGGCCATCCGCCTGGTGAAAGCGGCCTTCGACAAGGCCGGCATCGAAATGCCCGAGCCCATCTACCGCATCCAGATCCGGGAGCAGTCCTCTCCCGCCGCCCGGGCAACCGAGGCCACAACTCGATCTGAAGAGCCCGTTGATGTCGCTGCAGACCACACCATCGAAAAACAGCTGGAAGACGAGCTGCGCAGCTCCGACGAAGAGAACCTGTTGAAGAGAAAGCGGGATGATGACCGAAGCGAATGACACACCCTTCCGGGCTGTGCCAGTGACCTTCTGGCCCCCGGTGGTCATACTGATTCTGTTGCTGCTATCGGTGGGTCTGCCCGGGCCTGCGGTGGCAGCTGTGACCGACCTTATCCCCGCCGCCGGCGATCAGACCGAACAGGCCGGCAATGGCGGTGGCGCAGGCGAAGACACCAACGAGACGTCCGGGGCAGACGGGGGCGAGGAAGCAGACGAAGAGCCACCCCCGGAGCCCTCGGCAGAACCGGTTCAGTCCACCCTGGAGGAGGAGCCGGAAGACCCGCTGGAAAGCCACCTGCCAACGCCGGCCATTGCGGATATCCGGGAGCAGATCCAGGCCCTGCGCAACTCGCTGGACAACCGGCAGGCGGCCCTGG
>JBMCIH010000359.1:0-3409 GCA_048617055.1 Marinobacter sp.
CAGTCGAAGATCATCACCGAGGGCGGCGGCAGACAGTCACTGAATCGGGCCATTGAGGCTCTCCTTGCAAATATCACCACAGACCCGGCTCCGGGAACCGGACGTAAGGGATTGTTGTCTCTCAGTAAAACCCAAACCGCCAGGATGCACAAAAAAAGCCGCTTTCCCGCCAGGACCGACCGACGAAACCGGCAGCGCTGAACCGGCCCCGGAAGGCTTCCGGTCTGCACCCGATGTTGTTATTCTCAAAGGCTTACTGGGACACCATACAACGTCAACAAAAGGTTACCCGATGCGCCATTCCATGCCCTTCCAGAAGCAGTTTGCCACCGTCGATGGCAAGCGTATCGCCTACGTCGACGAAGGCACCGGCGACCCCATTGTACTGCTGCACGGAAACCCCACGTCCTCGTTTCTCTGGCGCAACGTGATTCCGGAACTGACGTCATCCGGGCGGGTGATAGCGCCGGACCTGATCGGCCAGGGGGACTCGGAGAAACTACCGGCCAGCGATGGCCCGGACCGTTATGGTTTCCAGACCGCCTGGCACTACCTGGACGGTCTGCTCCAGGCGCTCGATCTGGGCGACCGCATCACCCTGGTTGTGCATGACTGGGGCAGTGCCCTGGGCTTCCACTGGGCCCGACAGCACCCTGAGCGGGTCCGGGGCATCGCCTACATGGAGGCCATTGTCACGCCGGTCAGTTGGCAGGACTGGCCGGAAGACGCCCGTGGCATCTTCCAGGGATTCCGCTCCGAAAAAGGCGAGAGCCTGATCATTGACCGCAACATGTTCATTGAGGCCGTACTGCCAGGATCGGTCATGCGGTCGCTGACCGAGGAGGAGATGGACGAATACCGCCGCCCCTTCCAGGAGCCGGAAGATCGCCGAGTGACCCTGAACTGGCCCCGGGAGATCCCCATCGACGGTGAGCCGGCGGCCATGGTCAGCCTGGTGGAGGATTACAGCCAGTGGCTGGCGAGTCCCGAGTCACCGCCGAAGCTGTTCATCAATGCCGACCCTGGTTCCATCCTGGTGGGCCGCCAGCGAGAAATCTGCCGGGCCTGGCCCCGGCAGGTGGAAGTGACAGTAAAAGGCACGCACTTCATCCAGGAGGACTCCCCGGAGGAAATCGGCATCGCCGTCTCCGAATGGCTGAAATACCTGGACTGACACCATGAACTGGTCCCTGCTGCTACCCTACGATTTTTCACCCTTGACGGTGCTGGCCTACGTGCTTGTCGCCACGGGCTATGTCGTGGCCCTGCGCTCGCTGCCGGCCGGCGAACGCCCCGGCGTGATACGGATTTTCGCCTTCTTCCTGGGCCTGCTGCTGTGCTATGCGGTAATGCAGACCCGGTTCGACTACTACGCCTCGTTCATGTTCTTTATCCACCGGGGCCAGCACCTGATTCTCCATCACCTCGGCCCGATACTGATTGCCCTGTCCAACCCCCTGCCGATACTGCGCTTCTGGCACCGGCAGCTGGCGCCGGCCCTGGGAGCCTGGGCGCTGCCACTGCGCTGGGGTTACAACACCCTGCAGCAGCCGTTCATTGCCGCCTTCCTGTTTGCCGGGCTGGTGTACTTCTGGCTGTGGCCGCCCATCCACTTCGATGCGATGCTCAGCCGCGACCTGTACTGGATTATGAACTGGAGCATGCTGCTGGACGGGCTGCTGTTCTGGTGGCTGATCTTCGACCCCCGCTCCCCCCATGACACGCCTTCCCTCGGGTATGGCAAGCGGATTTTCCTGCTGGTGCTGGTGGCGGTTCCCCAGATGATCCTGGGCGCCTGGATCGTGTTCAACCGGGGCATGGTGTACGACGTTTACGAAGTGTGTGGCCGGGCCTGGCCCATGTCGCCGGCGGACGACCAGCTGATCGGAGGCATACTGACCTGGATCCCTCCGGCCATGATGAGTGTGGTGGGCATTCTTATCCTGATGGGGCGGGCCATGAAGGACGACCGCCCGAGACCGGGAAAAACGATCCCAAAGGAGGTGGCTTCATGACTTTGACAGCAACCATCGGCCGCCTCGCGGCCCTTGTCAGCTTTACCCTGCTTCTGGCGGGCTGCTTTGGTCAGGAGCAGGAGTGGAACGCCAAGGAAATCGACGGCCTGATGCCGGACCTGGAATTCACCCTGACCCGCAGTGATGGCGAAACAGTGACGCCGGCCGAATATGACGGCCAGATACGGCTGCTGTTCTTCGGCTTCACCAACTGCCCCGACGTATGCCCGGCCACCATGGCCAAACTCAGCCAGGCTATCAGGGCCATGCCCGAGGATCTGCAGGAGGAGGTCACGCCCCTGTTTGTCAGCGTTGATCCACAACGGGATAATCTCGACAAGCTCGGGCAATATGTCGATTTCTTCTACGACCGCACAGTCGGTCTGACCGGTGACGAGCCGGTCCTGCGTGACCTGGCAAAGCGGTATCGCACCACCTTCGGTTACGACGCCCCGGATGAGAAGGGCAACTATAACGTCTCCCACAGCTCGGCAGTCTACGTCTTCGATGGCGACGGCCGGGCCCGCCTGCTGCTGCGCTCAGACCTGGCCACGGACCAGATCACCGAGGACCTGACCCAGCTGGCCCGCTCCCGCTCCTGAGGCCTGCTCAGGGGCCGGTGATGCCCTGGAACTCCCCGACTCTTTCACACGCGTAATGTCCTAAGCGGGCCCGGTGGTTCACAATGTTCCATCGGGGCCCGGTTCCCCGCCTCGTGTTCCAGGGAAGTAAGAAGTGTAAGGGAGATGTCCCCGTTATGAGCCGTTCCGTTCGCGCCAGCCTGTTTCTCATGGTCGCGCCCTTTGCAGTGACGTTTACCCTGGTGGCTTGGGTCGTGGAGAGCAAGATCGGTCCCTGGCTGGACCAGCCGCTGCTCGCCGACTGTGCTGAACGCGGTTACCCCGGCTGGTTCTGCAGCCTGCAGGACAACCTGTTCACCTGGCTGACGCTGGGGCTGGGCATTATGGTCCTGCTGACGGTCACCGCCCTGCTGTCCATCAGCCTGTTCCGGGCCCAGATCCGGGAACTGCAGCAAAGCGTCATGGACTTTCAGAAGGGCCATCACGGCCAGCTGCCGGCGGACGTGCCAAGGGAAGTGGCCCCACTGGTCCAGTTACTGAACCGCATTCTCCGCTCGGTCACCACTGACCCCGCCGGCGCCACGTCGGACCGCACCCCGCACGCTCCCCCACCCCCCCGCAGTAAGGCGCCCCGGCCTGACGAGATAGTAACGGATCGCAGGCCGGCCAGACCCGTGACCGGTCGGCCACCGACACCACCGCCTGCCAGGGACAGGGCGAACAGGGCAGAATCAGCACCCCGGCGTCGACCCTACCCCATGGAGGTCATGGCGAACCCCGGACGGGGCCCCGGAAGAGAAAATGTGGAAGTGA
>JBMCIH010000360.1:0-3397 GCA_048617055.1 Marinobacter sp.
GGGGCGAGCCCCAGGCTGGAGCCGGCCAGTACTTCATCGGCCTTTTCTCCGGCCACCGGCAGGCGGTCCCCCGGCTCGATACTCGGCCCCTTTCCAGGGGCTGGATCCGGTGCACTGGCCCGCTCCGGGGCCGACGGCCCAGGACTGGGGCTCGGCTCCGGCGAGGCCGGCGGGGCTGCCGCCAGCTGCTCCGCCATGGGCTCGACATAGGCAACCATGCCGTGACGGGCCAGTACGGCCCGGTATTTTTCGGCCTGATCCTGCTCCAGGCGGTTACGGATCACCACCGGACGGCCGCTGAACATGCGCTCGACCTGCTCGACCGAGGCCTTGAACAGGGCTCTGGCGTTGTCCCGGGCGGTCTGCACATCGGTACCGGGCTGGCACTCGCCCCGGAATATCAGTTGATACATGGCCTGATCCTTTAATATCGGTCTCACCACCCATTATAGTCTGCAAGTTTGTGGCAGCTGAACGGCCATGTATAGCCTGAAGCCGGATCCGATTTCCACGACACGGTGCCGAAATTGGTCAATGGCTTTGTGAAAACTTGAAAAATGCGTCACAAAGCGGCGGCACCACCGTTGCATTTCTGAGATACTCTGCGTAACCAAATGTAACCGCTGCCGCCGCCTATGCCGCGGGCTCCAGCGCACGGCAACCCAGCCTTCAACACTACGGGACATCATTTTCAGGAGATCCGGAATGGCCCGCCATTCACTGTCGCTTACCCTGCTTGGCCTGCTCTTCAGTCTGACCGGCAGCCCTGCCAATGCCGAGAATATCGATCTGCTGATGAACAGGCTGTTTCCCGGGGATGAACTGACTTACATCGGCTTCGACAGCGTGGAGCGGGAGGACATCCCGGAGGCGTCGGGCGTCGACCGCAAGTATCTCATTGTCGATTTCCGCAGCTCCGAGGCCAGAAGCCGGGAGCAGCAGGTTGCCCAGGTACACCGGATCTGCCATACCCTGATGACCGACACCGACCTGGTCCGGGACCTGACCCGCCGGGGGTATGACATGGTGTCCGTCGCCTTCGACCGGGACTACCAGTACGACTGCCTGCCCTGAGGGGGGTGACGGTCAGCCCGGCGTGGCCGGATCATCGCCCAGCAGGGTGGGGAAGGAGTCCAGCGCAGCGTTGACCGCATCCAGGTTGAAGGCATCCACGTCCGCCATCAGCTTCTCGGCGTAACGGGTGACCGCACGGGAACGGTACCGCTGGCCCCAGTTCAATACCTGGGTGGCGAAATAGCGCATCTGTTCCGGGTCGCCGCTCTCACGCACCGCCCGCCATTCGTCACCGAAGTCCTCCCGCAACTGCTCCTTGAGCCAGCTTCGCTCCTGCATGTCCAGGGTCTCTGTCATGGGTGCGTGACTGTGTGCCGGTGGTTCCGCCGGCTCCTCCTCCATCGGCACCACCCGCACATCCGGCAGCAACACGGTGAAGGTGGAGCCCTCCCCTTCCCGGCTCTGGACGCTGAGTTCACCGCCCATCATGCGAACCAGTTTGCGGCTGATGGCCAGCCCCAGGCCGGTACCGCCGTACTTGCGGCTGCTCTGGCCTTCCTGCTGCTCGAAGGCATCGAAAATCCGCTCAAGCTGGTCTTCGGCAATTCCGATGCCGGTGTCGGCAACCGCAATGGTGAGATCACAGACTTCCTCGTCACCCTGGCGCCGGGGTTCGGTCACCTCTGCGCGAACGGTTACCCCGCCCTCGTGGGTAAATTTGATGGCATTGCCCACCAGATTGAAAAGCACCTGGCGCAACCGGGTCTCATCCAGAATAAGACCCGCGGGCAGTTCGGGGGCCACGCTCACCTCCAGGCTGACATTGTGCTCCCGCGCCCGCAGGTCGAAGATATGGCGGACGTCCTGGAGCAGGCGACGCAGGCTGACCGGACCGAACTCCAGCCGCATCTTGCCGGCCTCGATGCGGGACAGATCGAGAATGTCGTTGATCAGCATCAGCAGACTGCGGCTGCTGGCGCGGATGGCGTCCAGGTAATGCTTCTGGCGCGGGTCACTGACGATCCGGCTAAGCAGATCGCTGTAACCGATCACCGCATTCATGGGCGTGCGGATCTCGTGGGACATGTTGGCGAGGAATTCACTCTTCGCCCGGTTGGCGCTTTCGGCCTCCCGCGCCAGCTGCTCCGCCTCCAGCTTGGCGGCCCGCAGTTCATCCTCGCTGCGCCGCAGCGCGTGCTCGGAACGGATGCGTTCGTCCACTTCCCGTGACAGCTTGCGGTTCCAGTAAAGGAAGATCAGCACCACCACCACGGCAATCAGCACCACCCGCTTGATGGCGGTGTAATCCTGGTCCTGCTCGATGTCCAGGTAGACCCAGCGGTTGTAGATGTCGTCTTTTTCAGCAGCGTCGATATTGCCGAGGCCCTTGTTGAGTATGCGCACCAGTTCGCTGCGATTGCTGTTCACCGCCATGCGGAACTCGTATTCATAGGGGGTGATGCTGGTAATGCGCAGGTTCGACAGCCCCAGCTCGGCCACTGTGTAACTGACCCCGGGAATATGCGTGACCATTACATCCAGATCGCCGTTGGAGAGGGCCAGCAGGCCGTCCTGCACCGTATTGACCGGATAGAGGTCCAGGTCAGGATGATTGATCAGCAGGTAGTCATGGGCGGCGTGCTGGCTGACAACCCCGACCCGTTCGTCCCGCAGCTCCCGCAGGTCACCGACAAAGCGTCCGTTCTCGCGGATAACCACCACAATCGGCAGTGTCAGGTAGGCACGGGTAAACAGGAAGTCCTTTTCCCGGCGCGGCGTACGGGGCAGTGCCGGAAGTACATCGATGTCGCCGTTGCGCAGCATTTTCTCTGCCTCGGCCCAGTCAGACACCGTGCGCGTTTCCACACTGGCGCCCAGGTGCTCCCCGACCTGCTTGACCAGGTCGGGCACCAGCCCGCGGGGCTGGTTACGTTCGGAGAACTCGAAAGGGGGCCAGTTTTCACGGTAGGCCACACGCAACGGCCCGTGCCGGCGCAGCCATTCCTGTTCAATGGAGCTGAGACCCAGACTGTCCGCGCCGTTCTGATGCACCACCGCTTCAGGTAACCAGGCAGAGCGGATGCCACGATGCTCGGCATGGGAAATCGACTCGATGGCCTTGTTGAGAATGGGCAGCAACTCCGCCCGTTCTTCCCGCAACTCGAGCACCACGTCCACCGGCTCCTTGTCCAGCAGGGTCATCAGTGCGACGCCGTTGATCAGGGCCGACTGAAGATAGTCCACCACCACCGGGACCGGCCCCAAAAAGGCATCGGCCTGGCCGGAAAGCACCATGCTGACGGCCTCACTGACGGTGGTGACCGGCACCGGCGTGAAGTTATCCACTGAGTCCAGCAGATCAAACTGATTGCCGTCCTTGCCG
>JBMCIH010000361.1:0-3388 GCA_048617055.1 Marinobacter sp.
CGCTGGTGGCGCTGGATGTCTGGGAGAACGAGCCCTCGCCCCTGCCGGAACTGGTGGCCCGTTGCTGGCTTGCGACGCCGCATATCGCCGGTTACAGCCTGGAGGGCAAGAGCCGGGGCACCGGAATGATTGCCGGGGCCCTGCATGACTGGGCCGGGCGGCCCATGCACCAGACCCTTGAAGAACTGCTGCCTCCGCCGCCGGTCAGCGCTCTGGTGCTGCCGGCTCAGCCAGACCCCCTCGAGGCCCTGCACAGGGCCCTGATGACCTGCTACGATCCGCGGGATGATGATGACCGCCTGCGTTGCGCGCTTGCAGCCTCATTATCTGGCGGTGAAGCCCCGGGGAAAGCTTTCGACGGGCTACGGCGCAGCTACCCGGTTCGCCGGGAACCGGCGAGTCTGAGGGTGCAGGTGGTGGCCGAAGCAACGGCCCGGGTGCTGGCCCGGGCCGGGTTTGTGGTCAGCGCCTAACCCAGGTCGGCCTGCTGCAGGGCTTCGATGCGGCGCTCCAGGGGCGGGTGGGTCATGAACAGAGAGGCCAGGCCGTCCCGTACGCCCCGGTTGATGCCGAATGTCTGCAGGCTGTCCGGCATCTGATCCGGCATGTCACTGGCCTGCTTGAGCCTTGCCAGGGCCGCGATCATGGCACCGCGTCCGGCCAGCTGCGCCCCGGCAATGTCCGCACGGAACTCCCGCCGTCTGGAGAACCAGAACACAATGGTGCTGGCGAGGATGCCCAGCACGATCTCCGCCACAATGCTCACCACGAAGAACCCGGGGCCGTGGCCGCTTTCGCTTTTGAACACCGCCCGGTCCACCACCGACCCGATGACCAGGGCCGCAAAGATGACGAAGGTGTTCACTACCCCCTGGATCAGGGTCAGTGTAACCATATCGCCGTTGGCCACGTGGCCGATCTCGTGACCCAGCACGGCGCGGATCTCGTCCTTGGTGAAATTCTGCAGCAGCCCCTCACTGACCGCCACCAGCGAGTCATTCCGGTTCCAGCCGGTGGCAAAGGCGTTGGGCTGGGCCGCCGGGAAGATGGCCACTTCCGGCATGCCGATGCCGGCCTTCTTTGACAGTTCGGCCACGGTGTCCACCAGCCAGCGTTCGGCCGGTGTCCGGGGCGACTCGATCACCCGCGCACCGGTGCTGCGCTTGGCAATAAACTTCGACAGGAAGAGTGAGATAAACGCACCGGAGAAGCCGATAACCGCAGCAAAAACCAGCAGCGCTGTATAGTTGATGCCGTTCTGTTCCAGGTAGCTGTCAAAACCCAGCAGCCTGAGGGTAATATTCGCAACCACTATTACGGCCAGGTTGGTGGCCAGAAACAGCAGAATTCTCATTCATTGACCTCTCTGAAGTGACACTTTCTGCAACCGGATATCGGTGCAGTCTGGGGAATTTCAATGACCTTTCGCCGGTTTAAGGCAGAACCCCGGTGTTCTGCGGAAAGACCGGGAGGATGACGTTCAGTTCCCGTCGGTAGCGAAAAAAGCCGCCTGCATGGCGCGGCTGAGGGTGGCGGAGTGGCCGCCCCGGATAGACTGGCGCAACACATGGATCCAGGTGGAGCGGTCCAGGCGCACCGAGGGGGGCAGGGGGGCGTCGGGGGCCGGCACGCCCGGTTCCGGCAACGACAGCTCACGGGTCAGCTCGCTCGGCGCCGGTGTGCTGAGGCGGATGAAGGCCTTGCGGGTCAGCACGGCCTGGTCCAGTGCTTCCTGGCGGATGGTGTCCACGTAACGCAGCAGGCCTTCCTCCTCCAGCCAGAGCAGGGCGCCGAAGCAGGCCATATGGCGGGGGCTGTGGAGACCGAACTCATCGGGCTCGTCCGGCCCCGCAATGTCCTCCACGAACAGATTGATCCGGCGCGGAAACACGCTGTAGAGCTGTACCAGGGCGATGGCGGAGTCCCGGTAGAATTCCTCAATGTGGATGTCGGCCATGCCAGTACCCCGTCAGGTTGACTTGCCCTGTACCTCAGGCTGGTCAGCCCCAGGTGGACAGGAAACGCTCGAGGCGCCCGATGGCGTCTTCCAGGGCATCCACCCGGGGCAGGAAGACCACCCGGAAGTGCTGCCGGTCATCGATATTGAAACCGGAGCCCTGCACCAGAAGGATCCGTTCCTGCAACAGCAGATCGAGCACGAATTTCTCGTCGTTCTCGATCGGGTAGAGGTGCGGGTCCAGTTTCGGGAACAGGTAGAGCGCCCCTTTGGGCTTCACGCAGCTGATGCCCGGGATATCATTGAGCAGTCGCCAGGCGGTTTCGCGCTGTTCATAAAGGCGCCCGCCCGGAGCCACCAGGTCCTCAATGGACTGATACCCGCCCAGGGCGGTCTGGATGGCCAGCTGGGCCGGCACGTTGGCACACAAGCGCATTGAGGCCAGCATGTCGATGCCTTCGATGAGATCTCTGGCCTTGTGCTTGGCGCCGCTGATGATCAGCCAGCCGGAGCGGTAGCCGGCGGCCCGGTAGTTCTTGGACAGGCCGTTGAAGGTAAAGAACAGCACGTCATCCGCCAGTGCTGCGGTCGACACATGTTCCACACCGTCGTAAAGGATCTTGTCGTAGATCTCGTCCGACAGGATGATCAGGTTATGCTGGCGGGCCAGCTCAATAACGTCTTCCAGTAACTCCCGGGGGTAGACCGCCCCGGTAGGGTTGTTGGGATTGATCAGGACAATGGCCTTGGTGCGGTTGGTGATCTTGCGGCGGATATCGTCCAGGTCCGGAAACCAGTCCTGCTGCTCATCGCAATGGTAGTGCACCGCCTTGCCGCTGGAGAGGGTCACCGCGGCGGTCCACAGGGGGTAGTCCGGTGCCGGCACCAGAACCTCGTCGCCGGTGTTGAGCATGGCCTGCATGGACATCACGATCAGCTCGCTGACGCCGTTGCCCAGATAGATGTCGTCGATATCCACCTTGTCGATGCCCCGCTGCTGGCAGTAGTGCATGACCGCCTTGCGGGCGGAGAAGAGCCCCTTGGACTCCACGTAACCCTGCGCGTAGTGCAGGTTGTAGATCACGTCCTGCTGGATCTCTTCGGGGATGTCCAGTTCGAAAGCCGCGGGGTTGCCAATATTGAGCTTGAGTATGCGGTGGCCTTCCTCCTCCAGCCGACGCGCCTCCCGCAATACCGGACCACGGATTTCGTAACACACGTTATCCAGTTTTGCGGACTTTCTGTAATTCTGCATAGGAGGCGTCTTCCCGGTGATGGCGCAGGTGCATTCAGAACTGGCACATTGAAAATCAGGTCCACCATTCTAGCGGAGCCGGGGCGGAAAAAAACAGCCTGAACAGGGCGCAATTGTGGTGAAAAATGGCAGAACTCACAGACCCTTGACGCAACTTTCCCAAATGCCCTTGCGGG
>JBMCIH010000362.1:0-3360 GCA_048617055.1 Marinobacter sp.
CCCATGGCCCGGGCCCTGCTGAAGAAGCAGGTGGATGACGAGGCCGTGGTCAGCACGCCCGATGGCCCCGCCACCTGGTACATTACCGACATCCGCTACGAGACGCCGGACCAGAGCCATTGACGCCGGCCGCCTGCCAGGAACCATCCGTCCCCGTTACCGGGAAGCCGCCTTACAGGGGCGACTGCAGGGGCATGGCTACGCGGTGACCCCATAAAAAAACCCCGCAAAATGCGGGGTCAAGGCTAGCGCTGTGCTGGAGGGAGAAGCAGACGGAACCTGTGTCTGCTTCACTACTGCCATGCCTATTATGCACAGGGGCTGTTAACCTGGAGTGGCCACGCAATGACATTTTCTTCAGGCGTTTCCGGGTCCGCGGGGCGGACTCCGGCTTGTATCCTCCGGCGCCCGGCCCCATGATGCTGCTATCCGCATCGAGACCTGCCACACTTGGGGAAGCCGACCTTATGAACAAGGAAAATCTCACCCAGGCCGCGCTCAGGGGCGTGGACCTGCTGGGCTACCAGCTGGACCGGCTGGGCATTACCGACAAGGTAAACCGCCACAACATTGCCGCCTTCCTGATGGCCGAGCAGCATCACCTGGAAGGGGAGTGGGAGAGCCTGCAGACCCGACTGGAGCGCTACCGCAGGCAGGCGGGGGACCTGCTCGACAGCCTGGAGAAAGACGGCGCACCGGTACTCAGGCCGGTGGCGGAACGGGTCAACCGCTTTCGCCGCGGCAATTCCGGATCTCAGGCGGACTGATCTTCCGGCTCGCCGGCTTCGAGACTGGCGGGCACCGATTTGACCCGGCGCTCCTGCGGATTGTAGCGAGGCAGGGAGACCCTGACCCGAAGACCGGGTTTTTCGGCTCCCGGGTAATGGTCGAGTACGTCAATCGAGCCCTGGTGAATGTCCGCCACCGCGCTGACCAGGCTCAGACCCAGCCCGTTACCCGGCATTGAACGGCTCTTGCCAACCCGGTAGAAACGCTGGAAGATCTGGTCCTTTTCGTCATCCGGCACCCCAGCACCACTGTCGGCGACCTCGAACACGGCAGTCTGCCCCTCCAGAACCACTTTCACCACGATTTCGCCCTTTTCAGGGGTATACTTGATGGCGTTGTCGATCAGGTTGCTGACCATCTGGAACAGCAGGTCCCGGTCGCCTTCCACCGTCACCTCATCGTCAATATCCTGGATAAAGGTCTGGGACTTGTCTTCGGAAAGCGCTTCATAGAGCTCGCAGCCATCACGGACCAGCAGCCCCAGCGACACCGGCCTCATATCCGCGGTGGTGTTGCCCCGGGTTTCCAGCCGGGCAATACGCAGCAGGGCATTGAAGGTGGCCAGTAGCTGGTCCGCCTCCGCAACCGCCTTGGCGGCCTGGTCCCGGGCCTCGTCGTTGTCCACCAGCATGAGGGTGGTTTCCAGCTGGTTGCGAAGCCGGGTCAGGGGCGTGCGCAGGTCATGGGCTATGCTGTCGGAAACATGGCGGATGCCTTCCATCAGGTACACGATGCGGTCCAGCATCTGGTTCAGGTTTTCCGCCAGCTGGTCGAAATCGTCCTGGGTACCGCGGGTGGGTATGCGCTTGGACAGGTGGCCGTTCATGATCTTGCGGGAGGTGTTGTTGATCACCTCGATGCGCCGGGTAGTGCTGCGACTCATCATGAAGCCCCCCAGCAGGGCCAGCGCCAGGGTAATGCCCATGCCCCAGTTGATGGCCGTTTCGATCAGGGACTTGAGGGTATTGAGGTCATCCACGTCCCGGCCCACCAGCAGCCGCAGGCCGCCCTGGACTTCGAAGATGCGGGCCCGGGCCTTGCGGGGCGGACCGGTCCAGCCCAGACTCTCATCCAGCGTGAAGTTGATCCAGTTGCCCTGTGACCGGGACTCCACCGGCCAGCCATTGAGGTTGCCCGCCAGCTTCAGATATTCATCGGTGGTCAGCAGGTAGAGGGACTTGGCGTTGGGGTCACGGGCCACCCGCTCACGGATGATCGTGATCAGGCCATTGGCGCCCCGACCCCGGTATTGTTCCGCCAGCCCTGCAATTTCGGCCTCAATGGTTTCATCGGTCTGGGCGGTCATGAAGCCGGCGGTGCGCCAGTAGATGAATGCCAGCAGCAGAAACACCGAGGTGGCAAAGACCACCATATAGAGCAGGGCCAGCTGGAAGGTGGAAGTTCGTAGCTGGCTAAGCAGTTTCACGCAACATGTATCCCGCACCCCGCACGGTCTGCAGCAGCGGGGTCTCGAACTCCTTGTCGATCTTGGCTCGCAGACGGCTGATATGCACATCGATCACGTTGGTCTGAGGATCAAAGTGATAATCCCAAACCTTTTCCAGCAGCATGGTACGGGTGACCACCTGCCCGGCATTGCGCATCAGGTACTCCAGCAGCCGGAACTCCCGGGGCTGGACATCAATGTTCTGACCGGCGCGCTTGACGGTACGGGCAAGCAGGTCCATTTCCAGGTCTGCCACCTTGAGCACGGTTTCAGTCTCGGCCGACTGCCGGTTACGACGCACCAGGGATTCAATGCGGGCCAGCAGCTCGGTGAAGGAGAAGGGCTTGGTCAGGTAGTCGTCGCCCCCGCCCCGGAGACCTTCAACCCGGTCGTCCACATCACCCAGGGCACTGAGGATCAGCACAGGAACCTGGTTTCCGGTGGCCCTTACGGTCTTGATAATGGAGAGCCCGTCCATGCCCGGCAACATCCGGTCCACAATCATGATGTCGTAGTCTTCGCTGGCGGCCATCATCATGCCTTCCTTGCCGTCAGCCGCGTGATCCACCACGAAATCGGACTCCTTGAGCCCTTTTACCAGGTAGCTTGCCACGTCCTGATCGTCTTCGATTACCAGTGCTTTCACCGGTCTTCCTCCCGCCTGACTGTCTGCTCACAATGCCCTGCGTGCCATGGCGCAGGTACCCGTCAGTTAATGTTTGCCCAGAGTAAGGGCTGCCACCATTGGCTGCCAGTTACGATCCTGTAAGAGGGTGTCGTCAACGACGACGGTCACATTGCGGCCTCTGCCGGCGACGTCATCCAGCCCAGACCCGCCGCCGTCCGGCCCTTCGGCAGGTATTCGGCACTGACCCAGCCAGTGTAACCGGCCTCATCCAGCGCCTGGAAGATGCACGGGAAGTTAATCTCTCCGGTCCCCGGTTCATGCCGGCCCGGATTGTCGGCAAACTGGATATGGCCGATACGGGGCAGCAGGCGCTGCAGGGTGCGGATCAGGTCACCCTCCATGATTTGCATATGGTACAGGTCGTACTGCAGGCGCAGGTTGCCAGCTCCCACCTCGTCCATCAGCTGCACAACCCGTGCGGAGGTGTCCAGCATAA
>JBMCIH010000363.1:0-3351 GCA_048617055.1 Marinobacter sp.
GAAGAGCAGCCGTACTGGCCCGCTGGTCCCTTCAAGATCCGGCTGCCGTTTGTGCATTACCGCTGGGAGTTTGCGGAGATGGTACAGGCGCTGATCATGTTCGTGGTCAGCCTGGCGATGATTCCCCTGCTGGAAAAGTACCTGGGCATTCCCTACGACGTGGCCCTGGCCTATGTCGTGATCTGTGGTATTGGTTTCATGCTGCCGGCGCTGCTTGGCGTGCCCCTGGTGCCGGGCTGGATCACTCCGGGCATTCCCGTGGTGGTGCTCTTCCTCAGTGACTACGAGCCCGGCCCCGAGGCCATTCAGGCTCTGTTCGCCCTGCAATTCCTGGTGTTCATCATCTTCCTGGTGCTTGGTGTCACCCGCCTTGGCAGCAAGCTGGTGGAACTGATACCCCGGTCCATGAAAGGGGGGATTATTATTGGCGCCGGTATCGCCGCCCTGATGGGTGAAATCGAGGCCGGTGGCCGGTTGGCCGATACACCCATTTCCCTGACCATCGGCGGCCTGGTGTGCCTGTACCTGATGTTTTCGGTCTCATTCAAGGGTTTCGTTGAACGTAATTCCATCGCCCGCAAGATTGCCAACTACGGCATGGTGCCGGGCATGGTGGTGGCTATCCTGGTGGGCTTCGCCACCGGCGAGTACGCTGTACCCAACGTGGAGTGGGGGATCACAAAGCCTGCCTTTGACGAACTCTGGAACTACCTGCCGTTTTCGGTGGGGTTCCCCGACCCCACTGTCTTCCTCTACGCCATTCCCACCGCCGTGATTGCCTATGTGATCGCCTTTGGTGACATTGTGGTTGGCCAGTCACTGATGAACCGGGTAGACCATCTGCGTAAGGACGAGGTCATCGACAACAGCATCGACCGGGTTCATCTGGTGACAGCGATCCGTAACGGTGGCCATGCCTTCTTTGCACCGTACCCGGGCCTTGCGGGCCCGATCTGGACCGCAGTTACTGCGACAATGGCCGAGCGCTACAAGTATGGCCGTAATGCCATGGACTCCATCTACAGCGGCGGCGGAACCTTCTGGATCACCGGTTTTATCGCCCTGTTCGTATTGCCGCTGGTGAGCTTCTTCCAGCCTGTGCTGCCCATTGCGCTGTCGCTGACCCTGCTGCTGACCGGCTACATCTGTCTTATGGTGGGGCTGGAGCAACTGGAGAACAATACCGAGCGTGGCATTGCCGGCACCATGGGCGTGGTACTGGCCGTGTATGGTGCCGGCTGGGGCCTGGCGACGGGAGCTGTTCTCTACCTGCTGATCGAGCGCAGCAAGCTGCTTGGCTTTACGCCGGATCCTGAAGCACCGGGTGCGGAGAGGCGCCAACAGGAGTCGGCGTAAGAACGGATACCGAAGGCCTTCCCTGA
The DNA here is from genome assembly GCA_048617055.1 of Marinobacter sp. GTDB lineage: Bacteria > Pseudomonadota > Gammaproteobacteria > Pseudomonadales > Oleiphilaceae > Marinobacter. Next base: position 1,383 of record JBMCIH010000363.1, read on the forward strand.
CTGCAGGGAGGGCCTTCGGGCTGTTCCTTGTGCACTGGTATGTATCTCGTTCCTGCCTCCTTTTTTACCGGAAACTGAGGTAAAATGGCCGCTATTCTCACTGAAAAATCTGATTCTTTTCTGAATCGGTACAATAACTGTAACCCCCTACCGACAGCACTGGAGAAAGCCGATGGCTGAGTACAAGGCTCCATTAAAGGAAATCCGCTTTGTCATGAACGAGGTGTTTGATGCCCCCGCTCTCTGGCCATCCATGCCGCGTCTGGCGGAGCGGGTTGACCCTGAGACGGCCGACGCCATTATCGAAGAGGCCGGCAAGGTCACCACTAACGTTATTGCCCCGCTTAATCGTGCAGGGGATGAGCACGGCTGCAAGTGGGACAACGGCACCGTAACAACACCGCCCGGTTTCAGGGAGGCCTATCAGACCATCGTTGAGGGTGGCTGGAACGGCCTTGGGGGCAACCCGGAATTCGACGGCATGGGCATGCCCAAGACCCTGGTGGTGCAATTTGAGGAAATGCTGCAGGCCTCCAACATGGCCTTTGGCCTGGCCCCCATGCTGACCGCCGGCGCCTGCCTGGCCCTGGACGCCCACGGCAGCCAGGAATTGAAGCAGAAATACCTGCCCAACCTGTACTCAGGCGTCTGGTCCGGCTCCATGGACCTGACCGAGCCCCACTGCGGCACCGACCTGGGCATCATGCGCAGCCGCGCCGAACCCCAGGACGACGGCAGCTACCGCCTTACCGGCACCAAGATCTTCATCACCTGGGGCGAGCACGACATGGCGGAGAACATCATCCATTTCGTCCTCGCCAAACTGCCTGATGCCCCCAAGGGACCCAAGGGCATCTCCCTGTTCCTGGTGCCCAAGTTCCTGGTGAACGAAGACGGCTCCCTGGGGGAGCGCAACGCCTTCAGCTGCGGTTCCATCGAGAAGAAAATGGGCATCAAGGGCTCCGCCACCTGCGTGATGAATTTCGACGGCGCCAAAGGCTGGCTGATCGGCGAGGAGAACAGGGGCCTGGCGGCCATGTTCACCATGATGAACTACGAGCGTCTGGGCGTGGGCATCCAGGGTCTGGCGGCGGCCGAGGCTTCCCTGCAGAGCGCCCGGGAATACGCCTTCGAGCGACTCCAGAGCCGTGCCCCCACCGGTGCCCGTGAGCCTGAAAAGGCGGCGGACCCGCTGGTGGTGCACCCCGATGTTCGGCGCATGCTGCTGACCATGAAAGGCTACGTCGAAGGTGGCCGTGCGTTCTCCACTTACGTGGGTCAATGGCTGGATATCGCCAAGTTCTCCGACAACGAGGAGGACCGCACCCGGGCCGAGGGCCTGGTGGCCCTGCTGACCCCGGTGGCCAAGGCCTTCCTCACTGACCGGGGCTTCGACATGTGCGTGCTGGGCCAGCAGGTGTTCGGTGGCCACGGCTATATCCGCGAGTGGGGTCAGGAACAGCTGGTGCGGGATGCCCGCATTACCCAGATCTACGAAGGTGCCAACGGCATCCAGACCCTGGACCTCATGGCCCGCAAGGTGGTGGGCAGTGATGGGCGGCTCTATGAGCTGTTTGCCGAGGATATGGCCGCCTTTATCGAGAAGGAACAGGCCAACCCCGCACTGGAACCCTACCTCAAGCCGCTGGCCGCCGCTCTTGAACGCCTGTCCGACGTTACCGAGCAGGTGCTGGAGCAGTCAAGGAACGACCCCAACGCCCCGGGTGCCGCCTCGGCGGACTACACCAACCTGTTCGGCCTGACGGCACTGGCTTACATGTGGGCGAAGATGGTGGTGGCTGCGGCCCCCCGGACTGATGGAGACAGCTCCGGTTTCTACAGTGGCAAGCTCAAGACCGCCCGGTTCTACTTCCAGCGCCTGCTGCCCCAGACTGTCTCGCTGGCGGAAAGCATCCGCAGCGGCAGCCAGTCCCTGATGGAGCATGCGGATAACGAATTCTGATTCCGT
>JBMCIH010000364.1:0-3343 GCA_048617055.1 Marinobacter sp.
CTGTACCTCTACATGACGGGGGCGTTCGAGGTACTTCTCCAGGTACACGGTGGCATCGCCAAAGGCGTTCTTGGCCTCACTCTGGGTGACCTGAATGCCCTTGAGCAGCGCGGCCTCGGAGTGGACCACCTGCATGCCGCGCCCGCCACCGCCGGAGGCCGCCTTGATGATCACCGGGTAGCCGATTTCCCGGGCGATACGCAAGGTGCGTTCGTCGTCGTTATCGATGGGGCCGTCCGAGCCCGGTACCGTGGGCACGCCGGCGCGGATCATCGCATTGATGGCGGACACCTTGTTGCCCATCAGGCGGATGGTGTCGGCTTTCGGGCCGATAAAGGTGAAACCGCTTTTCTCCACCTGCTCGGCAAAGTCGGCGTTCTCCGCCAGGAAGCCATAACCCGGGTGGATGCCCACGCTGTCGGTCACTTCGGCCGCACTGATGATGGCGGGAATGTTCAGGTAGCTCTCGGTGGCGCTGTTGGGGCCGATACACACCGACTCGTCCGCCAGGCGGACATGCATCAGGTCCCGGTCGATCTGGGAGTGTACGGCAACGGTTTTGATGCCCAGCTCCTTGCAGGCCCTGAGCACCCGCAAAGCGATCTCGCCGCGGTTGGCGATCAGAACTTTTTCAATCATGGCCATGATCTTTTTTCACCTGTGCTCAGGAAATGACAAACAGTGGCTGGTCAAACTCGACCGGCTGACCGTTCTCCACCAGGATCTCGGTAATGGTGCCGCTCTTGTCGGCCTCGATCTGGTTCATCATCTTCATGGCTTCAACAATGCAGACTACGTCGCCGGCCTTGACGGTCTGGCCCACCTCTACGAACGATGCGGCATTGGGCGAGGGTGACCGGTAGAAAGTGCCCACCATGGGTGATTTGACGAGATGGCCGGCGGGCGTCGCGGGCTCTGCAGGCGTGGATGGCTGGGCAGCGGGGGCCGCAGCCGGAGCCTGCTGGGGCTGGGGCGCTGCCATGGGCTGGGGCGCGTAGCTTACCGCAGCCTGCTCGCGGCGGCGGGAGATGCGGACGGAGTCATCTCCCTCCTGAATCTCCAGCTCTTCAACGTCGGATTCCTCGAGCAGCTCAATCAGTTTCTTGATCTTGCGAATATCCATGATTTTTCAGGTCCCGTTTATCAGTTTTTGGAAGGAATTCTTTGCAGGGCTGCCGCAAGTGCCAGATCGTAGCCCTGACTGCCAAGACCGCAGATAACGCCGTCGGCGATGTCGGAAAAAAACGAGTGATGGCGGAACGGCTCCCGGGCGTGCACGTTGGACAGGTGCACCTCGATGAAAGGAATGCCCGAAGCCAGTACCGCATCCCGCAGCGCGACACTGGTGTGGGTGAAAGCGGCGGGGTTGAGAATCAGGTAGTCGATGCCCTCGGCCCGGGCATCATGCAGGCGTTCAATGAGTTCGTATTCGGCATTGGACTGCAGATGCAGCAGGTGGTGACCCCGGGCGGATGCGGTGCCGTGCAGCCGGTCGTTAATGTCCTGCAGGGTTTCCTGGCCGTAGAGTTCGGGCTCGCGGACGCCGAGCATATTCAGGTTCGGGCCGTGGAGGACGAGAATGGTGGCCATGGGGAAGCTTGCCTTGCTGGTATTAACGGAAATGCCGGATTTTGACGTATTTTGTGCCCATAATGCGACTTGAAACCCGCCGATTCAACATTTTTTCACAAACGACCGTATGAATTCGCGGGCCTGGCCGGAATCACGGCATCAGGAGCGGGATTCTCGACGTTGGCGACCGTTCAGTCCATAAGACCATGGTTTCATGAACGGAACGGAAAACACGGCTGTGAGGTCAACCGGTCTGGTCCTCGGTACCCATGACACAGTTGCGCCCGGCGTTTTTGGCCCGGTAGAGTGCCTGGTCCGCCCGTTCACAGAGGGCCGAGGCAGGCTCTGCTTGCCAGCGGGCAACGCCGCAGCTGAAGGTGACGTGGAACTCCCGGTCGCCGGCGTTCTGGGCCAGTTCCGCAAAGCGTTCCCGGATGTCGTTGATCACCGCCCGGGCGTCGCTTTCGGTGGTATCCGGCATGATGATGGCGAATTCCTCACCGCCATAGCGGCCGATATGGTCGGTCTTGCGCAGGCGCTGCTTGAGGAACATCGACAGTGCCCGCAGGATGCGGTCGCCGATAGGGTGCCCGAAGGTGTCGTTCACCTTCTTGAAATAGTCCACGTCGATCATGGCAAAGCACAGCGCATGGCCTTTCTGCTCCGCCTTTACCATTTCCTGCTCCAGCAAATAGAGGGTGTGGGTGTGATTGTACAGCCCGGTCAGGCTGTCGCGGATCATCAGCGCCAGCAGCGAGCGGGCCCGCCGGCCCCGGTTGTGGATGGTAGCCACAAGGTGTTTGGGGTCGATGGGTTTGGTCAGGAAATCGTCCCCGCCCAGGCTCATGGCGTGCAGCTGTTTCTGCACGTCGTCCTCGGCGGACAGGTAGATAATGGGCACGCTGTGGAAACGATCCTGCTGGCGGATGACCCGTGCGATTTCCATGCCGGTGCAGCCGGGCATGTACATGTCGAGAATGATGATCTCCGGGCTGAACTCCTCCAGGGTCACGATGATCTGCATGGGGTCGGTAATGATATGGGCCTTCATGCCGGCCTTCTTCAGTACCGTTTCCATGAACTTGGCCTGCGCCCGGGAATCATCCAGCACCAGTACCCGGTAGGGCTCGATGGCGTTATTGTGGGTGTAGGTCTCGATTTTCTCGATCAGCTGGCCCGGGTCCACCGCCGGGTGGAAGAACTCCTCGCCCCCGCAGCGTGACGCCCGCAGCCGGGTCTCGATGGTGCCGTCCTCCTCGCTGACGAAAATGATCGGTATGGGAGTCTCATGGCGTTGTTGCAGGGTTTCCACAGTGCTCAGGCCAGTGTCGGGCTCACCGCCGAAGACCACATCCATGAGGATGGTTTCCGGCTTGTGCAGGGCACAGGCCTTCATCAGCTCGTCGGGTGCGGCGAAGGCCTCTGCCCGGAACCCGAAGAATTCCAGCTGGCGTACCAGCCGGGTGGCCAGTTCGTGACTGCTGAGGGCCACATAGACCGGGGTCTTGCGGTACACCCGCGGGGAGTCGCTGTGCTGGCGGTCGGACCGCCGCTGGGTGCTCTGCTCCAGCGACGTGACCGCTTCCCGGATGGCCTGCAGTGCTTCCGGCGCCGGTGCCTCACCTGCGGGCCACTGCGCTATGGCGGCCAGAATGCTTCTGCCCGACTCCACATAGGCGGTCATTTCGAAGCGGCTGGCATAGCGCACAAGCTTGTCCGCCGCGGCTTCGAGATCGTTGTGGAAGGGGGCGGCCGAGCCCGGGTCGGCGTG
>JBMCIH010000365.1:0-3334 GCA_048617055.1 Marinobacter sp.
CAGTGCCGCTGCGTAATGTTCCTGAGCCAGTGTGTTCATATCGACACGACACAGGGCATCCCGGCGCCCGTGTATGGCCTCTGCAATCAGCCTTACCGTCTCGGTCTTGCCCACACCGGTCGGCCCGAGAAACAAGTAAACCGCCAGCGGGCGGTTTTCATCACCAATATCGGCTTTCACCCGCACCAGCATGGACTCCATGGCTGCGAGCGCATGTTCCTGGCCCACAAGGTTCGCCCTAAGGCGTTCCATCACAGCATCCGGCTCAAAGCGGAACCGGGAAACACGAACCGGGCCAGAATCGGCCCGGCTCCTTGCCAGTGTTTCCCGGTTGGCTTCCAGCCGTTCGTTGATAAACGGCATTGCTACCTCCCCGGATTACGCCCCTGCGGACTTTTCCTTGCCATCAAACGGCAACTCACCCACCGGGCACTCGGCGGTGCCCACGGTCTTACGGGTCATAGCTTCTACGTTCTCCTGGGCTTTCTGGGCGTCCATCACCCAGGTGCGATAGAACTCGAACGGGCAATCTGCCACGCCCTTATCGCCGTCACCGGAGTTGTGAACGCCGGTGTAGCCGCGGTGCAGCAGCTTGAACAGGTGGTTCTGGGACTGGTCGTTGGCGCGGGCGTCTCGGATCTGACTGACCGACAGTTGGGCGTACTGAACCCCCATATCCTCCTCGCCGCATTCGCCCAGGGTACGGCCATCAAACCCGATGATGGCGGAGTGCCCGAAGTACGAATACACCCCGTCAAAGCCGGAGGCGTTAGCCACTGCCACGTAACAGTTGTTGGCCCAGGCCATGCTCTTGGCCATCATGATTTGCTGCTCCTTGGCCGGATACATGTAACCCTGGCACCGCACAATCAGCTCCGCCCCCTTCATGGCGCAGTCCCGCCAGATCTCCGGGTAGTTGCCGTCGTCGCAGATGATCAGACTGATCTTCATCCCCTTCGGCCCCTCGGTCACATAGGTGCTGTCGCCGGGGTACCAGCCCTCAATCGGGCACCAGGGAATGCACTTGCGGTATTTCTGGACAATCTCACCCTCATTGTTGATCAGCACCAGCGTGTTGTAGGGCGCTTTGTTGGGGTGATCCTCGTGCCGCTCACCGGTCAGGGAAAACACCCCCCAGGTATTGGCCTCCCGGCAGGCCGCCGAGAAAATCGCCGTTTCATCCCCGGGAATGGTGGCGGCGGTCTCCATCATCTCGTCGTTGTCGTACATGATCCCCATGGTGCTGTATTCCGGAAACACCACCAGATCCATCCCCGGCAGCCCCACCTTCATACCCTTGATCATGTCCGCAATCTTGCGGGCGTTATCCAGCACCTCGGCTTTGGTATGCAGCCGGGGCATCTTGTAGTTCACCACCGCCACGCCGACGGTATCGTTACTGCTGGAAATATCACCATGTCTCATTCTGTTTGCTCCTCACCGCATAGCGGTTGTCACCCATGTCGAGGCCGATGGGGCGGGGGTAGCCTTCAGAAACCGTATGCGCCATGGATGGCGCATCCGAGCCTACAAGGACGTATTCACGGCGTGTTTCGGAAGGCTACCCCCGCCTCAGCGGCTTGCACCAAACCTAAAAATTAAACGGCCAGATAACTGGCAATCTTGTCCTGATCCGCCTCTTCCCGAAGCTCCTCGTGCACAATCTCCCCCTTCTCGATCACCAGAATCCGATCCGCCGCATCCATCACAAAGCTCAGCACCTGCTCCGACACCACAATCGACAAGCCCCGCTCATCGCGAATCCGCCGAAGGGTCTTGGCAATGTCCTTGATGATGTTGGGCTGGATACCTTCGGTCGGCTCATCGAGCAGCAGCACCTTGGGCCGGGTCGCCAGGGCCCGGGCAATGGCCAGCTGTTGCTGCTGTCCGCCGGAAAGGTTGCCACCCCGGCGGTGCTGCATTTCCTTCAGCACCGGAAACAGCTCATAAAGGTCTTCCGGGATCTTCTTCTCGCCTACCGCGGCCAGACCGGTCTCGATGTTTTCCTTCACCGTCAGGGTCGGGAAGATCATCCGACCCTGGGGCACAAACCCGATCCCGGCTCTAACCCGCTGGAAGCTCTTGAGGTTCGACAGGTCCGTTCCATCCAGCGTGACCTGGCCACCGCGGCCCGGGGTCATGCCCACCAGGGATTTCATCAGGGTGGTTTTCCCCATACCGTTGCGGCCAACTACCGCCACGATTTCCTGCTTGCCCACATCCAGGTTCAGGTCCTGGATGATGCTGCTCTGGCCATAGGCCACCGAATGTTGTTTGACGCTCAGCATGATCAGTGCCCCAGATAGACTTCGATGACTTTCGGGTCCGACTTCACATGCTCAATAGACCCCTCCGACAGAACCTTGCCCTGGTGCATCACCGTGACCCGGTCTGCGATATCCCCCACAAACTGCATGTCGTGCTCGATCACCAGCACCGTGTGGTCTCTGGTAATGCGCCGCAGCAGTTCGGCGGTCTTCCTGCGCTCGGCCACCGACATGCCGGCCACCGGTTCGTCCAGCATCAACAAGTCCGGCTTCTGGATCAGCAGCATGCCAATCTCCAGCCACTGCTTCTGACCGTGACTGAGCAGCGACGCCGGCTGTTCCAGAGCCTCTTTCAGGAAAATGGTTTCGGCCACCTCTTCCACCGCGGCCACCACCTCGGCCGAGCGTTTGAAAGCCAGAGCCCCCATCACGCTGTGCCCCTGTGGATAAGACACCTCCAGGTTCTCGAACACCGTCAGGTCCTCGAACACCGAAGGCGTCTGGAACTTGCGGCCGACGCCGGAATGCACAATCTGGTGCTCCTTGAGTTTGGTCAGCTCCTTGCCATCAAACTTGATGGAACCCGAGGTCGCCCTGGTCTTGCCGCAGATCAGATCCAGCACCGTGGTTTTACCGGCCCCGTTGGGGCCGATGATCACCCGGATCTCTTTCGGGTCCAGGTAGAACGAGAGGTCATCCACGGCCTTGAAGCCATCAAAGGAGACCGTCAGGCCTTCTACCGCAAGCAGGAAGTCCTTACTCTGGGATTTGGCTGCATTCATCAGGATTTCTCCGGGCTGTATTGATCCAGCATCGGGTCGTAATCACGGCCCTCGTCTTTCTGGGTAACGGGATTCGAAATAACCGGTGCCGCTGTGGCAGCTTTTGGCCTGCGCTTGAACAGACGATCTTCCAGGGGCATCACGTAAGTCTGATAAAGGCCGGCCAGGCCATTCGGGAAAGCCAGCACCACACCGATGAACAGTGCGCCCATGGCGAATGGCCACAGCTCCGGGAAGGATTCGGAGAACCCGCTCTTGGCCGCATTTACCAGCAGAGCCCCATAG
>JBMCIH010000366.1:0-3326 GCA_048617055.1 Marinobacter sp.
CCGGGTATTACCTTCGGCGATCAGGGCAGTGGCTTCATGCGGCTGAACCTGGGGTCGCCACTAGCGGTGATCCGCCAGGCGATGGAACAGATTGAGGCGGCGGTGGCCGGGCGCCGTCCCCTCTAGTGTGCCCCGGGTTCGTCCCGGCTCTAACATGGGAGTCAGGACAGGGGCGGTGGGGCTTTCTCCGCTCCAATTCACGGCACGTCCCTGTACCGGCCTTGGACCGCGCCATCCATGGTGCTGTTCCAAAAGCCCCACCACCCCTGTCCCCCGGTTTCGGAGTTGACCCGACAGATTCCTTCCTCGTAAAGGAGGTGACATGACCACATCCGCAAATACCCGAAACGGCGTCCGGTTTGAGTGCATTCAGGGCGATATCACCCGTCAGCCGGACCTGGATGCGGTGGTCAATGCCGCCAATGCCCGGTTGATGCCCGGCGGCGGCGTGGCCGGGGCCATCCACCGGGCGGCCGGGCCGGAGCTGGCCCGGGCGTGTGAGCCACTGGCGCCGATCCGGCCCGGGGAGGCGGTGATCACCGGGGGGTTTGGGCTGCCCAACGACCATGTTATCCACTGCCTGGGGCCGGTTTACGGGGAGGACGAGCCGTCCGATGCGCTGCTGGCGGACGGCTACCGCAACGCCGTCGGACTGGCGGAAAAGCAGGGCCTGGCTTCCATCGGATTCCCTGCCCTGTCCACCGGGGCTTTTGGCTACCCCATGGAGCCGGCGGCCCGGGTCGCCTTCAGTACGCTGCTGGCGCAGTGCGACCGGCTCAGGTCGGTCCGGCTGATCCGCTTCGTGCTGTTCAGCGACCAGGACCGGGCCCTGCATCAGCAGGTGCTGGACGAACTGGCGGGCTAGGCGGCTACGGAATATTGGACGTGTTTGAAATAAGTCTCAAATTATTCCGGAATTCCTGATAGGGTTGCCGGTGCGTTGCGACTATGGCCGTTACCACGTTGTGCAGGGGCTTGAGATCAGCGGCTTCGCCCGTGGCCAGATGCAGGTGACAGAACAGGAACTGCTGGAGGAACGGAACACCGTGGCCGAGCTGCTGCCGGAGGGAACCGCCGCCTCCCACAATAACCTGTCGGTGTGCCTGCGCTCCGGTATCACCCTGTACGAAGACGGCATCTCGCTGCAGGAGCAGTACCTGCAGACCGACACTAGCGCCGGCTGCGGGCCTGCATGGTGACCGATGGATTGCGGGTGGTGAGATAAAGCCCGGCGAGGATCAGGGCGCCTCCCGCCAGGTGGTACCAGGCCAGCCGTTCCCCCAGGAAAAGCCAGGCCAGCACCGACGCGAACACCGGTACCAGGTACATGAACATGGCGGCTTTCGCCGGCCCCACATTGAGCACGCCGTGGTTCCAGAAGGCGTAGGCGAGGATGCCCGGAAAAATGGCCACGTAGAGCAGCGGTGGCAGGCTCGACAGGGACGGCGTGAAGCCCCCTGAAAAGGCGGCCAGATCGATCAGGTAGACGGGAGCCAGGGCAGCTGTGCCCAGGGCGATCTGCACCGTGAGGAAGGTCAGGCTGGTTAGGGGAATGGACAGGCGCCGCAGCAGCACCGAGAATGCCCCCCAGGAGGCCACCGCCGCCACCATCACCAGGTCGCCGGCGGAAAACGACAGCCCCGTCAGGCGGGTCAGGGTGCCCTGGCCGATGACCATCAGCATGCCCGTCAGGGCTACGGCGATGCCCACCCCCTGTACCGGGCGGGTGCGTTGCCCCAGCAGCAGGAAGGCCAGCAGCGCCACCATGACGGGAATGGTGGAGTTGATCAGTGCGATATTGACAGCGGTTGTGGTGGTGGCGGCCAGGTAGAGCAGCGTATTGAAGGCGGTCACGCTGAACAGCGCCAGCACCAGCATGCGGGGCCAGTGGTTGCGAACGACCGGCCATTCCCGGCGCACACCGGGCAGGCCAAAGGGCAGGATGATCAGCAGGGCAAGCACCCATCGCCAGAATGCCAGCGAGGTGGGTGGAATCTCGTCCACCACGCCCCGGGCGACGACGGCATTGCCGGCCCAGAACAGGGGGGTAAGCACCAGCCCGGTATAGGCCAGTGCCAGGGATCGGTCAGCGAATCGCGCCACGGTACAACTCCATCAACGGACCGGGCGCCCAGTCTACTCCACTTCTTCTACGGTTTCCGCCCGTGAGCCCAGGTGATAGGCGGCAAAGCCCGCCATTACCACCTGATCCACCGCCATGCCGATAATGCGCCCGTCCGCATCCGCACGGATATCGTATTCTTCATTGGTGATGGGGTCGGACACCGTGCCCAGTACGGTGCCTTCCTTCACGTAGGCGCCCAGCCTGACGTCACTGAACAGGATGCCACCCTGTTCGGCCCGTATCCAGTGGGACTGGTAGTACACCGGTTCCGGCTTGCTCCACTGAAACAGGCGGGCCGTCATTCCCTGCTTTTCCATCAGGCTGATCAGGCTGTTGACCCCGGCGTCAATCTGGTCTTCCTGGATGCGCATGGACTCGCCCACCTCCATGGTCACCGCGGGTACCCCCGCGTCCGTGGCCGCCGTGCGGAGCATGCCCGGGCCGCCGCTGCTGTGAACCACCGCCATGGCATCGAACCCCCTGGTCAGTTCCGCCACTTCGGAGTTTTCCATGTCGGCCCGCAGCTGGGGCAGGTTGGTGCGCTTGAGGGAGCCGGTGTGGATATCCACCAGCATGTCGCAGTGGACGATCACCTGCTCGAACAGGGAGTGGGCAATGCGGTGGGCGAGGCTGCCGCCCTCGCTGCCGGGGAAGTAGCGGTTCAGGTCGCGGCGGTCCGCCAGGTAGCGGCTGCCCTGCTGGAAGCCCTGCAGATTGACGATGGGCACGCCCACCACAGTGCCGGACAGCTCCGCCGGGTCCAGGTCGTAGATCACGCGGCGGATAATCTCGATGCCGTTGAGCTCGTCGCCATGAACCGCGCCGGTCATGCACAGCACGGGGCCGGGTTTGTCGCCGTTGACCACCAGCACCGGGGTCGGTTGTGACAGGCCCGCGATCTGGATGCCGGGGGACCAGGCCAGGCGGGCCGTGGTGCCGGGCAGGACCTCGCCACTGAGCAGCCGGAACGGCTGCGCCTGGACGGGCATGGTCTCTGGGATCACATCAATGGTGTTTGGCCCTGCGGCCTCACCACCGCCGGCCTGCTGCGCGCTATCCGTGGCACCGGAATCCCTGGCGGGCTCATCGGCATCGCTGCCCTTGCCCGAGCTGTCGATATCCTCAACGGACTCATCTTCCGGAAGCTCGACAACTGCCGGTTCGTTCCGGTGCGGTGCATCCGGCTGTATTCGGCGGGCAT